>JAJRTP010000321.1 GCA_024278255.1 Chloroflexota bacterium
AACCACCAGCAGCACCGGCAAAATACCCACCAGCCACAACGCCGAATACACCAGCCCCAACGCCCACAAGCGCAGCTTCCGGTTGGGCAGCCGGGCTACCGTGCGCTGCGTAAAGTCAGCCGCCGGGCTGAGCGCCGGGGTTTGGCGGAACAGCGTATCAATCGCCAGCACCGCTTCCCATTCCTGCCGGCATGGCGGACACGCGCGCAGGTGAGATTCCAGCTCAAACTCCTGTTCGGCTGCAAGCTCACCATCGAGTGCGTCCATCATGAGGGCATAATATTTATCATGTTCCATAATGCTCTCCCTTCATTTATTCATACTTCTATACCGCCACCCCTTCGGTCACGGGATGCAGCCCTTTGACTACACCAATTTCTGCCAACTGTTTCCGGGCGCGGAACAGCCGCGATTTTATCGCGCTGACCGACGTATCCATCACTTCGGCAATCTCCTCATAAGACATCTCATACCAATACCGTAAAACCACTGCTTCCCGATAATCCGGGGCCAACTCCTGGAGCAGTGCCTGCACCAACTCCTGTTGTTCGCCCTGCACCATCTGCGCTTCCGGCGCGGCCGTTTTGTCAGACATCAAAGCCGGATGCGGGGCCAATGGCTCATCAATTGAAAGAAGAATGGCGCGGCGTTTGCGCAGTTGGTCAATGCAATAGTTCGACGTAATGGAAAGCAGCCAGGTACTAAATTTATGATGGGGATCATAGCTGCTCAATCGCGTAAAAGCGCGAATAAACGCTTCCTGCGCCGCATCTTCTGCCTCGCCAGCATTGTTTAGCATCCTGTACGCCAGGTTGTAAACCGGCGTCTGATATGCTTCAATAATCTTACCAAAGGCGTCTTTATCGCCTTGCCGAGCCTGTTCCAGCCAGACCTGTTCTTCGTTCAACTTTTTATCTCCTGACATCCATCATTACGCAGTATAACAGCAAAAGTTGCGTGAGACGTACAGGCGTGATGTGCGTCTTGTTTTCGTCGCGTACTTGACAAATTTTATTTCCATATTATACTTCTCGACATATAGACAATTATCAATATGATATTAGAAATATGTTAGATTCAATTACCTTCAGCAAAGCGCTGGCCGATGAAACCCGGCAAGCCATTATGAGACATCTCTGCTGTCACTGGCTTAGTGTCAACGAGGTGGTGGAGCATCTGGGTAGTGTGTCCCAGCCCACGGTCTCGCATCATCTTACCATTTTGCGGGAGGCGGGATTAGTACACACCCGCCGGGAAGGCAAGCAGGTATTTTACTCGCTCAACCAGGATGCCGTTTCATTTTGCTGTGGGCTGCTGATGCAAAGTTTTGCCCCCGAGAAACTGGATTTAGTATTGGGTGATTGAGCACTTGGTTCAGCCCCCTTTTTTAATCGATTATATAGACAAATATCAATATGAGGTGAACGTATGACAACTGTATCTCCCGATCAAATTCATGAAGAAGTACAGGCCCGGTACGGCCGTATCGCCGACGAGTTCAAGCTGAACGTACAAAATGACGCGGCTTGCTGCGACGGCAGTGACGACCCGTTTGGGGTCGAACTATACGATACCGACCTGGCCGCCCTGCCGGAAGACGTCGTCGGTCTTTCCCTGGGCTGCGGCGATCCGATCACCCTGGCTGGGTTAGAGGCCGGGCAAACCGTTCTGGATTTAGGCTCCGGCGGTGGGATTGACTGCTTTTTGGCAGCCGAGCGCGTGGGCGAGACCGGTCACGTGATTGGCGTGGACATGACGCCGGCCATGCTGGAAAAAGCGCGGCGCAATCAGGCAAACCTGGGCGTGACCAACGTGGAATTCCGCCAGGGACTTATTGAAGATTTGCCCGCAGAGGATGATTCGATTGACGTGGTGATTTCCAACTGTGTCATCAATCTCAGCCCGGACAAAACGGCCGTATTCCGGGAAACCTTTCGCGTTCTCAAGCCGGGCGGCAAAATAGCCGTCTCCGACATGGTAACGCAAGGCCGCTTCACGCCGCAGGAACGGGCCGACATGTCCGCCTGGGCCGGCTGCATCACCGGGGCCGAAGATGTGGCCGATTACGTGGCTGCCATGAAAACGGCCGGGTTCAGCCAGATTTCCGTGCGGGACAAGGCAGAATCGGATGTGGAACTGGCCGGTATGCTCCCGGATATAGGGCCGGCCCGGTTGTTTAGTGCGCGGATTACGGCCGTAAAACCCCACACCCAGCCATGACCATCCCTTTAGACATCCCCATTGCCTGCGAGTCGACGGAGGCAGAGTCCGCCCAACGGGAACCGCTTCTGACCCAACTTCTGGGCCAAACAGAAGATACCCGCGAACTAGCCGATGGTTACGCCTTCGCCTTCCCCAACACAGAAGAAATGGCGCACCAATTATTGGCTTTCATTTTGCTGGAACGACGCTGCTGCCCCTTCTTCCAGATGGAGATGGTCTTCCTGCCTCATGAGGCTCTCCTGTGGCTCAACATTCGTGGCTCAGAAGAAGTGAAGCAATACATCAAGGCAGAACTGCTGCTCACACCCGAATAAAGCTTTCCAAATCCTCACGGCATAAAAAAACGGGGCCAGCGTAATGCTGGCCCCGTCATATTTACTCTGCTTTATTGAAATCAGGTTAGAAGGGAATCTCGTCTTCCTCTTGCGCCGGCGCCGTCTCGGAATATTCGCCGCCACCAGAAGAGGCCGCATAACCAGCTTCTTCACGGCTGCTGAGGAAACGAACAACATCGGCCGTTATCTCATAGGAAGCACCGACTGTACCATCCTGCCGGGTATATAATCGTGGCGCACCTGTATTCGGGTCGGGACGAATACGGCCTTCAACCAAAACCTTGCTACCCTTGCTCAAATACTGGTTCGCTGTTTCTGCTTGTTTGCGCCATACAGAGACACGAAACCAGATTGTTTCTTCTCGTGGCTCACCGGTAGCCCCATCTGTCCAACGGCGATTGGTGGCCACGCTGAAATTGGTTACGGCCGTGCCATCCGGCATATACCGCATCTCCGGATCATTCCCCAAATTACCTACAATAATAATCTTTTGATACATTCGACACTCTCCTTAAGATTTTTTGCCCGATGTAAGGTTGTTGTTGAACTGCAAAATGAAATGTGCGGCAATATTAACTTAGTTCCCAGGCAATTCACAACAATACCATTATACCACTACCTGGATACCATTTCGGTCTTGTCACACAGCTAAATTATAGCACGGACGTTCTATGACTTCAAGAAAAATAGACCGTGATCCAGCATAAAGAAAAACCATGTCTTGATTTTTTTGTATACGGGATTTATACCCAGCCGCGCAAACGCACTGCCTCCGCCACCCGATTCACAGCTACCAGATAAGCAGCTACCCGCGTGGGAACCTGGCGGTTTTGGGCCATGTTATG
>JAJRTP010000322.1 GCA_024278255.1 Chloroflexota bacterium
CTTCAACGTCGGCCCCAACGACAAAATAGCCTCGATTTCCAGATCAATCAGTTCGCGCGGCAAGCGGTATTCCGGCACGCCCAGGCGCAGCATCCCGCCGGCTACGGCCGATGCTTCAAAGATGGTCACGTCATGCCCCAGCAAAGCCAAATCGTGCGCGCAGGTCAATCCGGCCGGCCCGGCGCCCACAATGGCGACGCGCTTGCCTGTTTTAGGCTGACGTTGATGGATTCTGTTTAACTCGTGACGACCAGTAGGCATCACCGTGTTACCCATGTCGAAGGCGTCCGTGCGGCCCACGTAAGCCGGCCAGGCCGGCGGTTGCCGGGTTTCCCCTTCTTCCCCCAGGTAAACGCCATAGCGATCATTGACAAAACGTTTGAGGGCGCGGATGGCAATGGGGGCGTCAATTTCTCCGCGGCGGCAGGCCGCTTCACAAGGCGCGCCGCATACCCAGCCGCAGGTAGAGGCAAAGGGATTGGTCTCGCGGGCGATCAGGTAAGCCCGCTCATATTCACCCTGGGCGATGGCTGTCACGTAGCCGCGGGCGTCGGTGCGCACCGGGCAGGCAAACTGGCAGGCCACCGTTTTCTGGTAGAAGGTTAAATCAGGGAAATAGACGGGATATTTTGCCATAGACCAGACTCCTCTTACTACGGCCGTAAGTGTATCCCGCAAAGGTCTAAATCTGGTCTATGTGATGTGTGGATTTAGTCGGAGGCGGCGTTCTCACGTAGCACCGCTTGCAACTGCCGGTTGACAGGCACGTTGTCGAGAAACGATGTGCGCATGGGGTGTTGTCCCTCCGGTAGCGAGACTGGGTAATGATGGGGTAATGGTAACAGGTCATACTGTTCATCAATGGTTAAAGGACATGGCAAATATGGCGAAAGGGAAAGCAGTATACAAATCCTATTTACTGCGATTATGGCGAGAAAGTTCTACCGGTAGTGAATGGCGGGTGATGGTAGAAGCTGTCAGCGAAGACAATGAGCGCCATCACTTTGCCAATCTGGATGAGTTGTTTCAATTTTTGCTGCTCGAAATTGAAAATAGTCAATCACTTTAATCGGGAGATTTGCCTATGAATTGAACGGGTATGAATAAGTTTAATAAACAGGAATAGATGTCAATCACTTTCAGATTCAAAAAAACAAGGAGATTTAAGTTATGTCAAATTATATGATCGCGCACCATCAAGTAGAAGATTTTGCCAAATGGAAAGTTGTTTTTGATTCCGTAGCCGATTTACGGCGGGCCAATGGCGAAACGTCGGCGCAGATTTTGCACGACGCCGATGATCCCAATAGTCTCACCCTGATCTTTGGCTGGGACAGTATTGAAAATGCCCGCAGCTATGCCCAAAAACCGGAACTTAAGGCCGCAATGCAAAAAGCAGGGGTAACCGGGCCGCCAACATTTTACTTTGTGACAGATTAAAACTTCCCGTTTAGAAGTTCAACTTCTCCAAGAAGTTGAACTTCTTGGATAAAGGAGACAAAAATGAACTTGCTGAAATTACGCATTATACCGCTTATGCTTGTGCTGCTGGGAATCATGGCGGCCTGTACTTCACAAACACCAGAGACAACAGAAACGGCCGCGCCTGAATGGTTCTCCGCGCGCCAGGCAACCGAAGCGTATGTGAATGTGGCCACGGCCGAAACAGACGGTTACGCTCCCATTACCGACTGCATAGCGAACCCGGCTCAAGGGGCGATGGGCATCCATTATGCCAACGGGGCGTTTATGGAAGACCCGGCGCTGGATGTTTCCCAACCGGAAGTCTTGATGTATCACCCGCTGTCTGACGGCCGTTTAGAATTATCCGGCGTGGAATACATCGTCCCCGGCCCTGCCTGGAGTGGCGATGAACCGCCCACGATTTTAGGTCAAGAGCTTGTCTATCAGGAAGAACTGGATTTGTACACCCTGCACGTGTGGGCTTGGCGCAACAATCCCAACGGCCCCTACGCTGACTGGAATCCCAATCTGGATTGCGCAGGAGCAGACGCGGCCGAAGGATAAATATCTGTGTAAAGGAATCCGATTTCTCAGAGAAATCGGATTTCTACTAAATGTAGATGCTTTAAGCGTTTAGAATTTACCCTGATGGGGACCCCCACAGCAGCCCAGAATGGAAACTTAGGAGAGTCATGCCGCTAAAACCACTTCTGCTTCCCAATCAACCTGCTCGACGAGGTGAATATGCTTGCGCATCTTAATATAAACCCGCTGGCTATCCGGAGGAGTTGGAGCTGCATCAGCCAATTCGAGGTTGGCTTTGTTAAAAACAGGATCATGCGCGTCAAGAAAAACAAGAACTGCTTTATCAGGAATATGATCGAGGACTTCCGGGTGGTCAAAAACATACCGGTTGAATTGCTCGGTAAGTTCAAAAATTTTATCAGTGGTCATCTCGGCAGTTATTTTTTGATCCATTGTTGATACCTCTCGATGTAGAAACGATGGTTCGTCTTCAAATCTTGTGACGCAAAATTCAAAGCATCTTCCTGGTTAGCAAAAGCCATGGGCGGGGTCTTTATTTGCGTTCCATCGGGTTTCAAGTCATCGCGATGAACAAATTGATGGGCATTATCGTAGCGAGTGATTGGCGTCCAGGCATCCTCAATATATGCTTCCAATTGAACCGTAAAACGCAAAATACGTCCTCGATCTTTAGCGTACCTGACGCGCAATGCTGCATCACTCGCAAGAGGAATAAAGAATTCACGCTGCTCCATTATGGAGTCAATACTATCACAGGCAAACAAATAGTGTCAACGCTGCTCAGAACAACATCATTCAAAACGGTAGCCAAAACCGCGTTCGGTGAGGATGTGCTGCGGGTCGCCGGGGTCGGCTTCGATTTTTTGGCGCAGGGACCAGATGTAATGTTTGACGTGCTTCACTTCCCCGGCATATTCCGGCCCCCAAACGTCGGCCAGAAGTTGTTCGGCGGGGATGGTGCGGTGGGGATGGCGAGCCAGCAAGGTTAACAAACGATATTCAGTGGGCGTTAGCTCAACGGGCTGCCGGTTAACGGTCACGCGGTGCTGGTCAAAGTCAATCGTCAAATCGCCGCTGGTGAATTGATGGCTGGCCGGAGCATCACGCAGCGCCCGGGCCAAAACAGCGCCGATACGGGCCGTCAGTTCGGCAAAAGAGAACGGTTTGGTAACGTAATCGTCCACCCCCAGGCGAAAACCGCGCAGTTTATCCAACTCTTGCCCTTTGGCGGTGAGCATGATGATGGGCACGGCCGTATTCCCCCGCAATCTCTGGCACACTTCCCAGCCATCCATCCCCGGCATCATCACGTCCAACACAATCAGGTCAGGCCGTTCTGCGGCGGCCCGCTGCAACCCCTCCTGTCCGCTGTGGGCCAGAAGCGGCACATAACCAGCCACCCGCAGATGATCCGCCAGGAGTTCCAGCAAGGTCTCGTCATCATCAATCAGCAAAATGGCGCTGTCGTTCATGAATCTCCTGCCACACAGGGAGGGCGATGGAGAAGACCGCCCCTCCTTCCGGGTGATTTTCGGCCCAGATACGGCCGTTTTGTGCTTCAATCAGGCGGCGGCAAACGTACAAACCGAGGCCGTACCCGTAGGCTGCCTGGGCGTCGCTGCCATCTACCCGGTAAAACTTGTCAAATATCCGTTCCAGCCTGTCCGGTGGCAGCCCCGGCCCGCCATCACGTATAGAAATAACCACTTCCAGTTCATCGGCGCGGGTTTCAATGAAGACGGCCGTATCTGGTGGTGCATACTTGTCGGCATTATCCAGCAAATTTGCCAGCGCCTCCATCAGCCGGTCCCGGTCAGCATAAACCAGGGGCAGCCCCGGCGTTTCCCGCAGGTGAATGGGGCGGTTTGAGAGGCGGACGCGGGTTTGCTCCACTACCCGGCGCACGGCCGGCAGCACAGACACCGGTTCCCGTTGCAGCGTCAATTCGCCCGCTTCCAGATGATTAGCGTCCAACACGTCCTGCACCAGCCGATCCAGACGAGACACCTGCTGATCAATAATGGTAAACATGTGGGAACAGCCATTATTGTTGACGCCGCAGCGCATTTGCAGCCGTTCCACCGCGCCGCGCATATTGGTCAACGGGGCGCGAATCTGGTGCGAAACCAGGGAGACAAACTCAGCCCGCGTCTGGTCCAACTTGCGTAGTTCTACATTGGCTTGGGCCAGTTCTTCTACTTTTTCGGCCAATTCGCGGGTGCGCACGGCGACTTGTTGGTTCAGGCTGGCGTTAAGCTGCCGGATTTCTTTTTCGCGCTGTTTGCGGTTGGTGATGTCGTGCAGGATGAGGGAGATGCCCAAAGGTTCACGGCCGTCGCCCGCGATATAGGTCGCCGTTAATTCCACGTCTACCGGACGGCTGTCAGTGCGATAGACGGTAGCTTCATGCCCGCGCACAAAACCGTCCCGCTGCGCCGATTGGGACAACCATTGTGCTTCGATTTCAGCCGCTTCCCCGCCGCCAAATAAGTCGGCCAATGTATGGCCTTTGGCTTGTACGGCCGTATGCCCCAACAGCAGTTCCGCTCCCCGATTCCAGGATTCAATATGCCCTTGCGGGTTGAGGCTGATAATGGCGTCGGCCGAAGCGTCGGTAATAGAAGCCAGACGGCGTTCATTGGCGCGCGCCTGACGTTCCGCCTGTTCCTTCTCGCCCAGCCAGCGGCCAACCAGTGTCAGCGCCCAAAAAGCCAACAGCGGCCCGGCTGTGCCAAAGAAAATAATCTCGATGCCAAAATGGAGGGAGTCGCTAAAGTTATCATGCACCCAGCGCGCCAGGCCCAGTTGGTATATAAGAACCAGCCCGACGAAAGCAAGGGGAATGATCCAACGCAAAGTAGCAATACGCGGTCTGAGGTTGTCGCTGAGCTGATTCATAAGCTGTTACTCTGTTCAGGATACGCCACAGCTATTACCACCTTCAGGCGCCTGCGGCAATTGTCCACCGGCTACCAGCCATTGGTGCGTTTCTTGAAAACCGGTAGCGGAGAAGACCTCGGGGCCGACTGCCAGACGGCCGTCTACGTCAGTATACCCCAAATCCTGCGTGGCCTGAAAGAATACGGCCGTTTCCAATGCCTGCTGCGGGAACCAGAAAGCATTGATGTATTTGGCCGCCTCATACATCTCATCTTCCGTAGCGCCCTGGGAGGCCATCAATTCCAGCAGTCCCAGCATCGCCATCCCGTGATTACAATCCGGGAACGAGGTGGGGTTGTTGCAGCAGGGCCGGTAAACGTTGGCGGCGACCAATTCCACCAAAGCCTGCTGTTCCGGCGTCAGGGGGATGAGCGGCTGGCTGGCGTACAGTTCCATAACCGGGCGCTGCCCAATTGTCCAGCCGCCGGTGGAAGCAAAACGGCCTACGTCTCCTGCGCCATATTGCACCATGGCTCCTTCGGTCAGGATGGGGTTCTGGTTGGCTAAACCAGCGGCCCAGAACAGGTTCAGCAAAAAGTGGGCGTTTTCCCGGTTAATGACCAGCGGCTCATCGCTGCCTTCAGTGAGGATGGTTAACTGGGCTTCGTTTAACGGCCGTCCACTGCGCTCATACAACTGCACAAATTGGTCATAATCAATAGCCCCTGCGGCCAATAACTGCGGCCCCAAATCACCGGGAACGGCCGGCAGTTGATACCCCTCAGCCGGATTCACCTGCGCCTGCAATTCGGCCATTTCCTCTGGCGGGATGGCTGCCGGAGCGGCATTGGCCCCGGCAGGGCTTTGCTGGCTCCAAACAATTCCACCCATCAGAATAATGAAAGCGAAAACAATGACAGCTACGGCCGTACCCCAGCCCCTCTTCGCCACTGACTGCCCGCAAATATCACATTCTCCGGCCCCATCCGGCAGTTTAACGCCACAATGTTGACAATACATACGCTTCTCCTCTGTCGTAGGGTGATTTTGTAAATCGCCCCCGCCCGATTTACAAAATCGAGCTACAAGTTGTGAACGGTTGTCAATCACCATTCGCCATTAAAATCAGCCTCGCCTGTTCCCGCAAAACATCTCGCTGCGTTTGATACTGTTCGTCATTTATTTCCTGCTGATCGTGAGCCTCGTCCAATTGGACAATTTGTTCAACGATCTCCTCAAATTCTTCCGGGAACGTTTCTTCCGGTTCCGTTTGCCGCGACCGCAAATACCACCAAAGGCCCACGCCGATAAGGGCCAATCCCAAAACAATGCCGCCCACAGCCAGCCCTTGCTGGCCGGACAGACTGGATTCTACGGCTGCCGGATCGCTGCCCGGCATGACCAGTTTGCCGGATACGTCCAGTTGCACCATATCGCCCACGTCCAGGCCCTCGATGGTGTACACGTCCACAACTACGCCTTCCCCCATTTCCTGCTGCCCTGAGTAGACCATGTTGTCGCCGCTGAGTGAGAGTCCCAGCGCCGTCGGCAGGAGGATGTTGATTTGTTTGGTGGGTAAAATGATTGGCCGTTCCAACGTCAGATTGTCACTATAAGGCAGTGCGTAGGTTACTAATATCTGCCCGGATGATTCGCCGGGCAGCAGGGGAGCAGTGTCGGCAAAGCCATCGGGGGTGCGCAGGAAACGGCCGTCCCGGCTGCGATTAAAGGAAACATTGGCGGCTTCCGGCGGCAAATCGAACTGGAAGGTAACGGCCGTGCCGTCAGTCAGCGTATCAGCCCCTGCCACCACCGTGCGGTCGCTTGGATTAGACAGGTTGTATACTTCGCCCACGCCCAGGCCGCCGGGGTCTACGTCAAAAAAGATGTGCATAGCCGCCACCTGCACCGTGCTGGCGTCAGTGGTGGAATCAAAGATGGGAACGTCCAGGTCAAGGGTGGTCTCCCCTTCTGGCACAGGCAGGGGCACTGAGAAGTAGGTGGCTTCCTGGTAGGTGGTCATCACGGCGTAAAACAAGTCAGAAGCAAAGGGCACGTCGTCAAACTGAAAACGGCCGTCTGCATCTGTTTCTCCGGTAACAACCTTTTTCTCGTTGAACTCGCGGTCCCAGACGTGCAGCATAATTTCCAGATTGGCGGGCGCTTCGGCTCCATCTGTGCCGTTGATAACCTGACCGGTGATGATGCCGGGCACAGTTACCACCTCACCTTCCGGGGTGGGATTGTCTACCTGGGCGGCCACAGGTGCAGCCGCCAGAAGCAGAACTACAAACAGGAGCAAGCCATATTTCCAGGTGTTCATACGGCCGCTCCCTGGGGCACGGCCGTGGTCAGATTCAAACCGCAGCCGGCACAAAACTTGTCGTCAGGATCAAGGCGCTGCTCACATTGGGGGCAGAAATCGGCCGTTGGCGCGCCACAGATAGTGCAGAATTTGTCGCCGGCGTCAAGCAGTTCGCCACAGTGGCGGCACGTCAACGTTAAACTATCCGCAGTGACAGCCTTTGCCGCAGGTGAGCGGCGGCGGGCCAATATGGCTGCTTCAATTTGCGCATCCAGCTTGTCCTTTTCTGCCGTATCCAGCGCTACGGCCGTGCGTGCCTCGGCCGCTTCCGCCAATAGCTGCGCCCGCAGCGCCGGATAATCTTCATTGCTGACTACACCCAGTTTGTGGTCAAAATCCAGGTCACGCAGCGCCAGCAGAATTTGCTGGTAGCGCGTCTGTGTTTCATCTTCCTCCGGCTCATCCGTCAGAAATTTTTTCTCTCTTCTTTCATTGATGATTGGCCCGGCCACAAAGGGAAGGGCCAGCACCAACAAGGCCAGGCCAATTAAAAGTGAGGCAATAGACATTGTTTGCTCCTCATTCTATCTGATGTAAATCTTCTTCAATTTGGGCTAATGTGTCCGGGTCAAGCGCCGGGTCGGGTACGGCCGTATCCGGCAAGGCCTGCTGCCCCGCCTTCCAGTTGCGCAGCGCCTGAACCACAATCACCAACCCCAGCAGCAGGGCGATGACTGGCAAAATCCACACCAGCGAGGTAAAGCCCTGCCTCTCCGGTTCAGCCAGCACCCGTTCCCCATA
>JAJRTP010000323.1 GCA_024278255.1 Chloroflexota bacterium
CCAATCACTGGCGGCTAAGACGGCCGTTACCAGTCGCGCCCGATCATCAACTTGTATTTGAAAATTAGCCATAAGATTTCCTTATAGATGCGGGCAACTTCTCTTAAACCCGGTAATCTTCTGCGGTCTTGGGCCACAGTCGCCAAATAAAAATCAAATAGGCGATGCTGGCTGAAGTATACAACCAAGGCAATGACGTGGCTGACGTGGCCTCCGTAATGGGGCCTAAGACAATCCAGGCCGAAAAACTTTGCAGTGCCTGGACGACAGAACTGCCTATTAAGCTGCCTGTGCGCAGCCGGATGATACCGTAGAAGATGCCCCAAATAATAAAATAAGCCAGACTAATAGGGTCACCCAGGACTGATTCCTGAAACAGAACGAAAGCCGCGGCCCCAAATACCAGGCCGCTGGCAATGGCGGCTGTGAGCGGCCCCCGCCAATCGGCCACACTGCGAAAGAGCAGGCCATATGTCCATAACTGGGTGGCAAACGCTTCGAAGAGCAAAAGGTAGACGAAGATACGGCCGTTGCCCCCCGGTTCCACATTGATAGGAAGTAAAACAGCCCGTAAAACCAAAAACGTAACCCAGCCCAGGGTAGCAAAACCGATGCCGGCAAAAAGCGGCCGTCCGCCCCGCAGCCCGATTTGGGTCAGACCGTACCACGACAACCCCAGAATCCAACTGACAATACCGATGCCGGCCAGCAGCGGCGCATTCGTTTGTGATTCGCCCAATCCGGTCACGTTGCCGGCCAACCGGCCCAATAATAGCGATAGTGCGATGGGTAATACCAGAGCCAAAACAACGCGAATTTGGGGTGAAAGAGAGGTGCGCGTTTCATATTGGTTGGATGGAACGGGTTGATTCTTTCTCTTTGTCATGGGGCTGGATTGTAACACCGAACCGGCAACCATGCATAAGCGTTTTGGGGCGCAGACAACCCGAAAAAGGCTTGATTCTGGTCATATTCAAGGGGTTGTCTGGTAAAAATCATCCGGAAATAACGAAAATGTTTATTGCCCATAAAGAAGAGTGTGATAAAATGCGCAATCGAATGAAAACAACTCGATCACTCTTAAATTCATGTTTTTAAGCATCAGCGTAAATAACGACTAAATACAGAGCGATTTTACTTACTTACTTGGCTATACGTGCGGTGGTTGAAGGGTGTCAACGTATGTGAGATTGGTTCAATCTTCAAGATTGAACCAATCTGGATAGAACAGGAGAGAGTGCAGTGACTAAATCACATTCCTGGTTAAATTGGGTAATTATTATTGGTTTATTGGTGCTGTTTGGTTTGGCAGCGGCTTTGTGGCCGGCTATTTCTGGCAGTTTGAATTTGCCCGGCGGCGGTTCATCGGTGAGTGTGCCGGTTGAGTCTCCACCGATTGTTATTGAAATTCCGGTGACAACGTTGCCTAATGGCAGCACGGTGGGCGGGCAGACGATTGTGCTGGAAGTGCTGCCGGCGATGGTTATGCTGACGGCTGTTGTCCTGGGTCTGGTCATTATGACCGGGCTGGTCATTACCATTGTCTGGACGTTCCTGGATAAGCTGCGGGACAAAAATGCCGCTAGTGAAAGCTACCAGGAACATAAAACCGCCTTAACCCAAAAAGAGAAAGAAAAACTCAAGGCAAAACAGGCGGAACGGCCGTCAAAACCAGCTCCCGACGTTCAGGAAATGCCCCGCTGGAGTACGTTTATTAGCAGTGTCATCATTCTCATCTTTGTGGCAATTGTGGGTATGATCGTTGCCCTCACCTTTTTCCCCGAAGGTATTGTGGAGATCAACGGCCAATTGAAATCTCCATTTCTTCCTTTTGTCGGGATTCCCGTTCTGATAACGCTGGGGATTCTGGTTTGGCGGCACCACAAGGGGCATCAAGTGGAAGATGTAGAAAAGTCGGATGATCAAGGATACCCCAGTGATACAATTGCTGTGATTGTCTCCGGTTTACTGATATTTGGTCTGGGCATGGGATTGATGCTCTATCTGATTTTAACGGCATCGTAAATCAGAAGTTCAACTTCTCCGAGAAGTTGAACTTCTAAATGCTTACTTTTTAGGAAGGGAAGATGAGAAAGTCAAAGCATATAATTGCAGTAGTCATACTCATTATAATTTCTACAGTTGTTTTGGACGCGCTGTTTTTGTTCATGTTTCAGCGCCCTGCTCAAGCCAGTACTCAGGCAACCATTATAGATAATTTCACCAACATCCATTTTGCCGTACAGGCATTTTTGTTTAGTCTGATTATGGTGTTGGTGCTTTATTCCGTTGTTGTTTTCCGGCGTAAACCTGGTGAAGAAGAGGAATACGGCGCTCATGTAGAAGGGAATACGGCCCTGGAAATCACCTGGACTATTTTGCCTGTCATTGCGGTTGTTATTTTTGGTGTCTATGCCATTTTTATTTTGAATGAAATTCTGGCGCCACAGCCGGATGAAATTGTGGTCGAGGTCAATGCCCGCCAGTGGTCTTGGTCTTTTAGTTACCCGGAACTGGACAATAAAGTCAGTGACGAACTTGTATTACTGGTCAATCAGCCGGTTGTGCTGGAAATGCAAACAGAAGATGTTATCCACAATTTTTGGGTAACTGAATTTCGCGTTAAACAGGATTTGCTGCCTGGTTCTATGGAAGTTTTACGTTTTACGCCCACGGAAGTGGGAGATTATAGAGTGCGCTGTGCTGAAATTTGTGGTTTACAGCACGCCACGATGCGTGCTCCTGTCCGGGTGGTTGATCAGGCAACGTGGGATGCTTTCCAGGCTGAGATGTTGGCCCAGCCTAAAATTGGCGATTTGACGGCCGTAGAAAGGGGTGAGTTATGGTCCCAGCAGTTTGGCTGCCTGGGTTGCCATTCTGTGGATGGTGCGCCGGGGGCCGGGCCGACGTGGTTGGGGGTATACGGCCGTGAAGAAACCTTAGCCGATGGCACAACCATCACCGTAGACGATGTTTACCTGCACGACTCTATCCTTGACCCCAACGCTGTCATCGTCGAAGGCTTTAATCCCAACATCATGCCCGCTAACTTTGCTGATCGGTTCGCCGAAAAAGAAGCCGAAGTCATGCAAGCAGAAGGATTGGAGATTGGCATCGTTGAGGACCTGATCGAGTACATTAAAACATTACAAGAAGACACCAATGCCAATTAAAAACAAAAAAATACCCTGTGAAGGCAGTCTGACAAAGAAGGGAGACCTGTTATGAAAACATTGAAATACTGGCTCATTTCCGGTTATACCAAAGGCTTGATCGGCATGGCGATCTTCTATGCCCTCGGATTTTACCTGATACAGGCCATGCGTAACGCATCCGGCGCAGAATATGATCCAAACCCGGGTGTTATGATTGGGGCAATATTCTCCGTTATCGGCTTTTTGCTGTTTGCCGGCGTGTTGACAGATTGGCTGAAATGGATTGTGGGCAAACGGCCGCCCCTCAAACACGGCCCGCCGCAAGGCCGCCCTGAATGGACCCGCTATATCAACGTAGACAATAATCACAAAGTCATTGGCATCCAATACGGTATCACCGGCCTGTTTGTATTCCTCGTCGGTGGTTTATTTGCCCTGACTTTTCGCCTGGAATTATCCCAGCCGGGGATGCAGTTCCTGACATATAAGGGGTACAACACCTTATTCAGCGCTCACGGCATTGTGATGATCGTATCCATTCTGCTGGGCGTTGGCGCCATGAGCAATTACCTGGTGCCCTTAATGGTTGGCGCTTCTGATATGCCCTTCCCCCGGCTTAACGCCTTTAGCTATTGGGTCAGCATTCCCCCTATCGTTCTCGTTTTAGCGGCCATGGTCGTGGGTGGTTGGGATACCGGTTGGGTCGGTTATCCCACATTGAGTCTGCGTGGGGCCATTGGCACACAGCTTTTCCTATTGGGCTTCTACTTGTTTGGCTTTTCTTCTATCGCCAGTTCCATCAACATCATTGCCACAGTGGCCTTTATGCGCGCGCCCGGTATGAGCCTTTTCCGTATGCCCATATTTGTCTGGGGGGCGTTGTCTGCGGCCTTGATTCAGCTTACGGCTACGCAAACAGTCGGTATTTCCCTGCTTCTGTCCGTGATGGAACGTTCCTTTGGTATGACCTTTTTCGATCCGGCCGCTGGGGGACAGCCTATTTTATACCAGCATCTTTTCTGGTTCTATTCCCATCCGGTCGTTTATGTATTTGTTTTGCCCGGACTGGGTGTCATCAGCGAATTACTGCCGGTTTTTGCCCGCAAGACGTTATTCGGCTATAAGTGGATTGCTCTTTCCAGTTTAGGTATTGCTTTGGTCGGGTTCCTGGTGTGGGCGCACCATATGTTTGTGTCTGGGATGGCTGATTCGCTCCGGATTCCTTTTATGGTGACTACGCTCTTCGTGGCTATACCTACCGGCGTCAAATTCTTTAGCTGGGTAGCTACCTTGTGGGAAGGTAAAATTTCTTTTGAGACGCCGATGTTGTTTGTTCTGGGCGCTATTTCCGTCTTTTTGATTGGCGGTATTACCGGCCCGATTTTAGGTACCATCCCTTCTGACATGCCGCTGCATGACAGCTACTGGATTGTGGGACATTTCCACGCTACGATGTTTGGCGGTTTTGTGTTCCCTTATTTTGCGGCCATCTACTACTGGTATCCCAAAGTAACAGGGCGTATGTATAACGAAAAATTGGGCAAGCTGCATTTTTGGCTCATGGTTCCTGGCTTTTGGGTAATGAGTTTTGGTCAAATGAGTGCCGGTATTGCCGGTATGCGCCGCCGTATTGCAGACTATGATCCGGCGCTGGGTGTAACCGGCACGCAAATTCTCATTACGATTGCCGCCTTTGTGATTGCCTGGTCGGTGATAATTTTTGTTTACAACTTGATTGCCAGCGCCCGCAGAGCGCCCATGACGAACCCGAATCCCTGGCGTTCTCGTGCGCCGGAATGGCAGACAGCCAGCCCTGTGCCGGAACTGAATTACGATGAGACATTTGAAGTAGTGGGCGGCCCGTATGATTATGGCAAGGGTACCCCGGCTTACGTGAATATGCACCCGGCGGCAGTGCCGGGCGATTAGGAAAGCGTAAAGCAATTTGGCAAATTGCTCTACATTTGTGAAGGAGTTGTTATCCGTGAGTGATGAAACGAATAAGACAGTAACAGCAGGGTATAAGCGGGATTGGCGTATTGGCTGGATTGTGTTTGCCGGCCTGATGGTGTTGACACTCATTGAGTTCGCCGTGGCCAATTTGTCCAATCCGTCGGCCGTATTGCTGATTATTATTGGTTTGATTAAGGCCGCTTTGATTGTTTATTTCTTTATGCACGTATACCGCCTGTGGCGTGAGGAGAAGCACGGATGAGTGTAGGTACTGTTGAAGATCACGCTGAACATCATGGCGTAGAGTTGTCACCGGAACAGCAGGTAAAGGCCAACCGGTTTGGTTTGTGGCTGTTTTTTATCTCGGAGATTTTCCTGTTTACGGCGCTTTTGGTGGCCCGCTTCTTTTTGTGGGGCAATACCCGTCCGGAATTGAATCAGGTGGTGGGTTTGATTGCCACGTCTGTTTTGTTGATAAGCAGCTTTTTTGTCTATCGCGGGGAAACAGCGATTGAACATGGCGATAAAAAGCGGTTTATGAGTAATTTTTTGTGGGCCGCTTTGTTTGGCACGTTGTTCTTTATCGGCGTTGTGGTGCTGGAATGGAATATCTTTGGCTTGAGTGGCGAGATTGCCGGGATTGAAATTTTTGGGACTTTGAAGCCGACAGATGGTGTTTTTGGCGGTGTCTTTTTTGCGATGACGGGTATTCACGCGCTGCATGTACTGAGCGGTATCCTTTTGCTGTTGGCGGCGTGGTACAACGGCCGTAAAAACAATTACTCCGCCACCGATAACTGGGGCGTGGAAGGTACAGCCCTTTACTGGCATTATGTAGATGTCGTTTGGGTATTCTTCTATCCGGCGCTTTATTTGATTGGCACGGCCGTCTAAATATTGCGTATTACGTAATGCGTAAAAAAATACGCAGTACGTAACACGCAGTACGCAATACGAAAAATGGATCCTATCCTCAAGGCAGTATTGCTCTCCTGGAGCTGGCGGCTTGAGGTCATCATTGTCCTGGCGCTGGCCGGGACTTTGTATACCAGGGGGTGGTGGCGGCTGCGCCGCCGTAGCCGCCATGCGGGCGAAACATATCGCTCGTCTACCTTCGTGCGCTGGCGCTTGACCAGTGGTTGGCGTTTAGCGTCCTATTGGGCCGGCCTGTTCCTCATAGCGCTGGCTCTGCTTTCTCCCATTGACAGTTTGGGGCAGCAGCTATTCCTCATGCACATGGTACAGCATCTCCTGCTGATCATGTTTGCCCCTCCTTTGCTGCTTTTGGCTAATCCCTTTCCGGTGATCTTATGGGGGCTGCCGGATAGTTGGCGGCGGGTGGCTGGCCGGGGACTGGGGGTTGTACTGCATCGCCAATCTCCCGCACGAAAGCTGCTCCGCCAAGCGACAACAGCCGGCATCATCTGGATGATTTGGGTGATTGCCGTGATTGGCTGGCACGATCCCGGTATGTACAACTGGGCTTTGCGCAATGAAATCGTACATGATGTGGAGCATCTGAGTTTCTTCCTGGTCAGTATGTTATTTTGGTGGCACGTCATTGGCGCCGGGCCGCGTATTCATAAGCAAGCGGGCTACGCCGGCCGGGTGGGGCTGCTCATCGCTGCCATTCCCGCCAATATGCTCACGGGCATGGTGCTGGCGTTTATGACAACGGTGGTTTATACATATTACGAGGCTGTCCCTCGTCTTTGGGGGATTGACGCCCTGACGGACCAGCGGATTGGCGGCATTATCATGTGGGTGCCGGGCAGTATGATGTTTATTGTGGCCGCCCTCATCCTCATCGGCCAGATGGTCAGCGGGCCGCAGCCAGTTGCTCCATCGCGCCGCCCGCCCCAAAAGAAAGCCGATCCCCGGCCTGCCCCCCATCTGGAGAATGCCAGGTGAGCCTGCTCAAAGCGTTATTCAGCCGAAAATGGATTATTCCTACGATTGTGGTGCTGCTGGGCATGGCTTTGTTGGCCTGGCTGGGTTTTTGGCAGTTAGATCGGTTGGCGCAGCGCCGGGCGGCTAATGCCGCGCTGGAAGCGGTGTTGGCCTCATCACCCATCTCCCTGACCGGCGAACCCTTGCCGGAACCCCTGGAAGAACTGCGCAATCGAGAGGTTACCGTAACCGGCACGTATGATTTGGGCAACCAGATTTTGCTGAAACTGCAAAACTGGCAGAGTCGCACCGGGGTGCATTTGATTA
>JAJRTP010000324.1 GCA_024278255.1 Chloroflexota bacterium
CACATTATCTATGTCGTCATAGCGGTCAATCATATAGATGATGGCGTTGCAAATCTCCGTCAGGTTGTGAGGCGGGATGTTGGTAGCCATGCCCACAGCAATGCCGGAGGAGCCGTTGAGCAGCAGGTTGGGCAGGCGGGCAGGCAGCAGGTCCGGTTCGGTCAGGCTGTCGTCGAAGTTGGGGATGAACTCTACGGTGTCTTTGTCTATGTCTTCCAGCAGTTCGTGGGCGATGCGGGCCAGCCGGGCTTCGGTGTAGCGCATGGCGGCGGCGCTGTCGCCGTCTACGCTGCCAAAGTTGCCCTGGCCGTCTACCAGCATGTAGCGCAGGGAGAAGTATTGGGCCATCCGCACCATGGCGTCGTATACGGCCGTATCGCTATGCGGATGATACTTACCCAAAACCTCGCCGACAATACGGGCGCTCTTGCGGTGGGCGGACCCGGCGCGGATGCCCATATCCCACATGGCGTAAAGGATGCGGCGGTGAACCGGTTTCAGGCCGTCGCGGGCGTCCGGCAGGGCGCGGGCCACGATGACGCTCATGGCGTAGTCCAGATAGGAACTACGCATTTCGTTATTTATGTCAATGTAATTGATTTTGCCGATGTTGCTGTCTACGGTTTCGTTTTCGTCCAAGTGCGACCTCCGGGGAGGATGATTTTAGTGTCCCATTACGTAAAAAATGCCACCACGTGAGGGTGGCTTTTTCGCTTAATTTTCATACTTGAATTATACCTTATTTGGCTGGATTTATCGAGTTTTTATGAGGAGATTTTGGGGGATACTCAGAGAGGGGGCGAGGGTGTTATGCAGGGGGAAGAGAGACGGCCGTATCCCCCACCATTAACGCACTTTTTTTGTCCAACACAGCCGTTTTCACATACCCTAACGCCACAAAACCATCCGGCCCTTCTGCGACCGAAGTGATTACGCCCGCATTTTTGCCTGCGGCCGTGATTGCCTCCCCCGCTGCCAGCGGCCCTTTTGCCCGCAGGCGCACCAACTGCTTCGCCAGCTTGCCCCGGCTCTCCATACGGGCAATGATTTCCTGGCCGGTGTAGCACCCTTTGTTAAACGATACGTCTGCCCACAAGCCGGTTTCCAGGGGAATGTAATCGCCGGTAATCTCGTGACCAAAGCGGGGCAGCCCGGCTTCGATGCGGATGTATTCAAAGGTGGGTTCGGCTACGGCCGTAATCCCGCTCCCCAACAAACGCTGCCAAACCGCTTCCCGATCCGCCTCATGGCACATGACAAAGTAACCATCCCCGTTAATCGGGTCAGTCCGGGCCAGCCAGATATCTATGTCGTCAATTTTCTGTTCCCGCCAGTGGTGCAGCGGAAAATCTACATCCGTAAAGCCAGCCGCGTGTAATTTTTCCTGGGCTTTGGGGCCGTAGAGGGCGAATACGGCCGTATCCCCGCTCAAATCCTCAATGTGAAAATCGTCATTAAAAAAGACAAAGCGCATCAGGTAACGGGCAATGTTATCCGCGTTGTTTTCGCCGGTGAGCGCGTACACGGCCTGGCTGCCCGCGTACAAAATCAGCCGGTCAATAATGCGGCCAATGTCGGTCGTCAGGATGGTAGCGGCGCCTTCGCCGGGCTGCAAGCGGGCCACATCCTGCGTGGACATGCGGTGCAGCAAATCCAGCCGCGTCTCACCGCTGAAGCGCAGCATTCCCAAAGCGCTGCGGTCAGTCAGGATGGCTTCTTCGCGGGCGGACTGCAGGTCGTTTTCGCTAATCTGACTGCTCATCAGGGAACTCCTTGTTCAATTGATTATTGCCATTGGCGGATACGGCCGTCAACGGAATAACCCCATTATTGGCCGCTTGCTCCCAGGATCGGGCAAATTTTTGCACGGCCGGCAGGTACCGGGCTTCGCTTTCGCAGCTGGTTTGGGCGATGATTTGGGCCAGGGAACGGCCGTTGAACCATTTATACCGCTTCTTGTCCGCCAACTGTTTATCCGAAAATGTCCAGCCATTCTTCCAGTTGCAGGCGCACCTGCATCAAATCATCGAAAACACGCTCCAGAGGACGGCCGTGTGTTTCCGCTGCGCGCTGCCGGTTAAATTCATCGGGATTCGCCAGAGCTGCCAGCAGACGTTCCGGCTTCTTTCCCTGATCCAGTTTGAGCAGCGCCGTCACCATTTCCGCTTCCCAGGCGGTCAGCACAGCCAGCAAGTCGGCAATTGACCAGTCGCCTACTGCGCCGGGGGTCAGCAGGGCTTCATCCGGCAGGGGTTCCAGGGCGATCAGGAGTTGTTCACGGCCGTTATCCAGTTTATCCAAAAGCTGTTCCATCACATGCGCCATACCTGAATTTTACCGCGTCCTCACACATCACGCATCACATATCATTCGCAAGAGCGTGACATCCATCACATCCGAGAGGTGATCTCCCGCAATAGACGCCGGAGCCAACTCGCCGTATACTCGCCCTTAATGGAAGAAAAGATTTTCCAGAAAATATTAACAAAAACAGAAGATTATCAGTATAATGGCCTCAGGATTCAACAACTTGTAAAAATGGAGCATGTCTATGATTGATTCAGCCCTACTTGTTGAACCCTATTATTCTGATACTGATACATCATCCACAAAAAAGGCGGCTAACAAAAGCGCCCCGAAAAGCACCACACCTGGAGGCCGTATGGAGATTAAATGGGAAGTTGTCGCCGAAACCTTTGGCATCACCCCTGCTACAATCATTGCCGGGCGCTTGAAAGCAGAAGGGCTGCCGGTGCGGGTATGGCAGGAAGGCGCCGGGCAGGCGTTGGGTCTGACAGTAGGCGCCCTGGGCACGGGCTACGTAGCTGTTCCTGAAGAATATGTAGAACAAGCGCTGAATTTGCTGGATGAAGAAGTGGATATTGACCCTGAAGATTGGCAAGAAACATCTGATGACGATACTTTGTAGCGCGATTTTATAAATCGCCCGGAGAACGATTTACAAAATCGTTCCACAATGGTTTACAAGGAGAATTGAAATGGCTAATACAACCTGGACAAATACAGGGGAAGATGCTTTACCGGAAAAGAAAAGCAACCGTCTGAAATTTGTGTTTGGCGGACTTGTCTTGTTGGCAGCTATCGTATTTTTAGTTGTCAATGCTATGAGTGGTAATACACAGCTTTACAAGACAGTTGATGAATTTTACGCCGACCAGGGCCGGTTGACCGGACGCGATTTGCGGGTAGCCGGTTTTGTGTTAGGTGACACGATTGAATTTACCCAGATTGACGCCACCACCTCCCGTCTGGAATTTGATATTGTAGATGACATCAACAACCCCGGACAGCGGCTGCACATTGTGGCCATGAACGAACCAAAACCCGACCTGCTGCAACATGAAGCCCAGGCTTTGGTAGAAGGTCAGGCCGATGAAAACGGCGTCTTTATGGCTAACCCGGGCGGCTTGCTGCTGAAATGCCCCACCCGTTATGAAGAACTGGAGCCGGGAGAAGCCGCGCAATGATAGCCGATCTCGGTTATGCGGCTATTGTCCTGGCCTTTTTGGCCGCTATTTATGCTGGTATAGCTTCCTGGTATGGCAGCCGCACGCAGCAAATCCGCTGGGTGGAAAGTGCACGTAATGCGACGATTGCTACTTTTCCTTTGCTGTTGCTTGCGGCCGGTTTGCTGATTGTTTCTCTGCTACGCAGTGATTTTTCTCTGGAATATGTGTGGCGGGTGAGCAGTCTGGAGATGCCCACTTATTTGAAGGTTACGGCCATGTGGGGCGGGCAGGCTGGTTCGTTACTGTTCTGGAACGTGCTAATGGCCGGTTTTGCAGCGACGGCCGTAGCCATCAACTGGAAAAGGCAGCAGGAACTAACGACCCATGCCATTATGGTGCTTAGTTTCACCCAGGTTTTCTTTTTGATACTGGTCATGGTTGTAGAGAATCCATTCATCCGTCTGGAAAGCATACCAGCCAATGGTAATGGCCTGAATCCTCTGCTGCGCCATTGGGGAATGATTATCCATCCGCCCCTGCTGTATTTAGGCTTTACCGGTTTTGTCATACCCTATTCCTTTGCCATGGCCGCACTCATATCGGGCAAGCTGGATGATACCTGGATTCGTATTACCCGGCGCTGGACATTGGTGGCCTGGTTGTTTTTAAGTTTAGGGTTGATTTTAGGCGGCCGTTGGGCGTATGACGTATTGGGCTGGGGCGGCTACTGGGGTTGGGACCCGGTGGAAAATGCCTCGTTGATGCCCTGGCTGGCGGGGACGGCCTTTTTGCACTCCGTTATGATTCAGGAAAAACGGAATATGTTCAAAATGTGGAACATGTTCCTGGTTATCCTGACGTACATGCTGGTGATTTATGGCACGTTTATTGTGCGCAGCGGCGTCATTTCCTCCGTTCACTCCTTTGCCGAATCGGCTATTGGCCCCTTGTTCTTCGGCTTTATGGCCTTCATGTTTATCTTTTCGGCGTATTGGGTACATCGCCGCCGGGGGGGTCTGCATTCGGAAAACGCTTTGAGTTCGTTTTTCTCGCGGGAAGCTGCCTTCCTTTATAACAATTTCCTGATTCTGGCGATTTTGGCTGTTGTCTTTTTATTCACCAATTTCCCCATTATTTCCGAATTATTTACCGGGGAAAAGGGATTTGTCGGCCCGCCGGTGTATGAGAAAGCGTTAGCCCCCTTGTTTGCTGCGCTGCTGTTGTTAATGGGCGTGGCTCCTCTGACGATGTGGTATCGCACCAGCATGAAACGGTTTGAACTGGCGGTGCGTTGGCCCATTCTGACGGCAACATTAGTGATCGTGGTCGTGGCCGTTTTGGGTATTCGGGATTGGAAGGCACTGCTGGGCATCTGGATTGTGATGTTTGCCGTTTACCTGACACTGGCTGAGTTTGTGAAGGGGACGCGGGCGCGGATGAAGCGGGGGGAACGGCCGTGGACGGCATTTAGCCATCTCATTGCCCGCAACCGGCGTCGCTATGGCGGCTACTGGATTCATATGGGCGTTTTGATCATGGCCCTGGGTATTATCTCCTTTGAATTGTACCAACAAGAAACCCAGATTCGCATGAATGTAGGTGACACCATGAGCATTAACCGCTTTGAGATGCAGTTCATGGGAATTACCCGCTATCCCGGTCCGGACGATTTACTGATCACAGAAGCTACGGTAGATGTGTATGAGAATGGTGAATATGTGGCCACACTTCAACCCCAGGCTCAACTCTATACGCGCACTCAGCAACCAATGACCATTCCCGACGCTAGAGAAACGATTACTGAAGATTTTTATGTGATTGTAGTGAACTGGGAACCAACGTCGGCCGATCAGGCCACGTTCCGCGTATTTTATAATCCCATGATTAACTGGGTGTGGTTTGGCACGGTTATCTTTGTCATCGGTACGTTGATTGCCGCCTGGCCGGACCCGCGGGAAGAGAAAGTGACAGTGGCTCGCAGCCAAATGCCGGCCGTAGCCACTGATTGAACGGGATGAGTGAGCAGATGAAACTAGGAAAATCTGGCAAATGGTTCTGGATTGTGGGGTTCCTGCTGTTTTTGATTGTGGCCGTTACTTTGCCTGCCCTGGCTCAGGATAACGAAATATCAGATGATGAAGTCAATGCCGTAGCCAAAGGATTATACTGCCCCGTTTGCGAAAGTACGCCGCTGGATGTATGCGGTACGCAGGCTTGCGCCGAATGGCGCGAACTCATCCGCACCCAATTGGCCGAAGGCATGACGGAAGAAGAAATTTACGAGTATTTTGCCCGGCAGTATGGCGACGGCGTATTGGCTGAACCACCTAAGCGGGGCGCCAATCTCATCTTGTGGTTTTTCCCCATCATTGCCATCATCCTGGGCGGCGTTCTGTTTGGCCGTTACGTGATGAGTTTGCGTTCGGAAGCGATACA
>JAJRTP010000025.1 GCA_024278255.1 Chloroflexota bacterium
GGTTGGCTGTCCCATTCGATACGGCCGTCATACCGGTCCACAATCCGCTGCACAATCGCCAGACCCAAACCCGTACCCGGCACATTGCCTTCCCGCGCCAATTTCCCCCGGTAAAAACGATTAAAAATAAACGGTTTGTCCGCCTCCGCAATACCGGCGCCATCATCCTTGACCCGAAACCAGATCATCTCTTTGTCGCTGTCCCTTTCCGCACCGACCGAAACAATCACCATATCACCCGGCTGAGTATAGGCAAAAGCATTATCCAGCAATTGCTGCAATATTTTTTCCACATGGCGTTCAGCCATCTGCAAACGGGGCATAACTAAATAGGAATCGGCCGGCTCATCCCAATACAGAGTCACGCCTTGCTGGCGAGCAAGTTCCGTATACATCTCTTGCAGCACCTGCCCCACCTGCTCGACAGAAGTCGTCACCTGGGGGTCCAGTTCAAATTCCGCATCCAGGCGGGACATATCCAGTAAATGTTCGACGAGGCGGGCCAAACGATCCGTTTCCTGGTGCAGCACCTGGAAGTAACGCGGTTTTTTCTCCGGCTTGCCCCGCTCCAGCAGGGAAATATAGGTTTTAATGTTGGTCAGCGGCGTGCGTAAATCGTGGCTGATGTTGGAGATGAACTGGGCTTTTAAGCGCTCCAATTCCTTGAAACGGCTGATGTCTGCCTGGACGGCCACGAAGCCCACAACCTCATTCTCCTCATTCAAAATAGGGGTCACAGTTACGGCAACATCGTATTGGCTGCCATCTTTACGCTGGTTTATTAATTCGCCTGACCATTTCCTGCCGCCCCGTACGGTTTTGACCATCTCCCGAACAATTTTTCGCGGCGTCTCCCGGCTGACAAGTATCATAGATAGTTGTTCGGTCAATTCTGATTCTTCATACCCTGTTTGCTGCAAAAAAGCCGGGTTCGCGTAAAGCAGCATACCCCCAGCATCCAGTAAAACAATCCCCTCTCCGGCATTTTCCAAAATAGCCAGGGTGCGGTCCCGTTCCATTTGCAATTCGGCGGTGCGTTGCGCAACTTGCCGGGCTAATTGGTCTGCCTGCTGCTGCAATTCTTCGTACAAACCGGCTCGCTCGATAACGGCCGTCACATTAGCCGCCAATGTAGTTAAAAAGTTGACGTCCCTCTCAGAAAATGCGCCAACTTCCGGGCTTTCCACATTCAACACACCAATAATGGAACCGCGCATCTGTAGGGGTACCATCACTTCAGAGCGAGTGAGCGGGTCCACTTCCATATAATAATCATCTTTGCGGACGTCACCAGTCCAACAGGGTTTCCCCGTCCTGACCACTTGTCCTACCATGCTGTCTTTACTTATGGGGATGGTTCGACCAACAAACTTGTCCGGTACACCCCGTGCGCTGGGATGAACGCGAAAAGAGGTCACGTTTTTATCGAACATGAGGAAGGTAAACAGGTTGGAGTAAAATTTGGCGGTGATTAAATCTGTGGTCTTTTGCAGCAAGGTATCAATATCCAGAGTAACGGCCGTAGCCTGACCCAGTTGATGCAAAATAGACAACTCTTCAGCCTGCTGCCGCGTTTCCTCATAAAGGCGCGTGTTTTCGATGGCTACGGCCGCCTGATTGGCAAAAACAGCTACCATCTGCGCCATTTCCTCATCATACAGTCCAGCCTCCAGGCTATCCACATTCAAAATGCCAATGCGCCGGTTTTTAACCCGCATAATCGCGCCTATCGAGGAAGCCGCATTCATAGCACCCGGCACATAGACCCACGACGGATCATCGGCAGTGTCTGAAATCAACCGCCAGCCGGGCGGCGTAGGAATCTTCTGCAAAATATGGTCCGTATTTTCGCCCATAAATGACTGAACAAGGTCCATCTCGCCCAACCCACGGGAAGCAGCCAGGGTAAGCGTTCCTGTCTGCTCATTCAGGAGCATGATAGAAACAGCGTCATATTTAGTTATCTGCGCCAGTAAATCAAAAATTTTCTCAAAAACATCATCCAGGCTGAGGCTGGTTGTCAGTAAAGAGCCGACTTGTTGCAAGGTTTGCAGCAAGCCCAACTGCCGTTGTTGGGTCGCAAAAAGATTGGCATTTTCAATGGCGATGGCTGCTTGATTGGCCACACTCTGACAAAAAGCCTTTTCTTCCTGAGTGAAATGGCGCGGCTGATTCCAGATATTTATGTGCAATATCCCCAACACCTGATCATGCACCACCAGAGGAACATACAGGAGCGCCCGGTAACCCCGATCTATCAAACGTTCGATCCGCTCGCTAATAAAAGGACTTTCCCTTAAATCGGCCACGGCCAGCAGCTCTTTTGTGTTGAGTACCAGGCGGGATGCCAAAGTTTCCTGCACCCAAATCCCCGAACCAACCGGATAGGAATTGTATTCAGGCTGCGCACCCCAATTCGCTCTGACCCGCAGGTATTGACCCTCTTTTTCCAGGATTGAAAGGCTGCAACTCTGTACGCCGCCTAAATACAAACGAACAGAATCGATAATTCGGCTCAAAAGATCATCCAAATCCAGAATGGTAGCCAAAATACGGGTCACTTCCTGCACACTTTCGGCAGCTTCCCGCCGGCGGCTTTCTAATTTGTAACGCTGAAGGTTGTCAATAGCCAGGGCGGCTTGTAAGGCAATACCCTGACAGAGTTCAATTTCGGCAGGGGTAAACTCCCGTTGGCGGCGGCTTTCCCACAACTCGGCATAGCCAATAACAGCACCCCGCACAATCAAGGGTACGTGCATGGATGATTGGGCGCCGTACTCTTGTAAATGCTCTCGCTGCCACTGGTAACGCTCGGAGCCTTCTTTTTGCACCGTGTACGGCTGGGCATTATCAAACAAGGGATGATCGTTACCCTGCAACTTGTACATTTCATAAGTAACGCCCAGGTCGGAGACTTTTTCGGCTGCGGAAGCGGCCGGGGAAAAGTATTCTGCCAATACGGTGGATTGACCGGTTTCCGGATACCAGTCCAGAATGTAAGCGCTGGTGGCGTCAATAGCTTTGGCCATAGTTTCCGCCAGTTTTGCCAGGATGGTAGAAGTGTCGGCTGTGGAGGTCACGGCCGTAATCGCTTCCAGCAGCGCTGTCTTCCCTCCAGGTCTTCGGGAATTCAGATCACTGAGTCGTATTGTTTCATTTTCTGCCATAGATCACCCCAATCAGGAGAACCACAATACATTGAAAGGAACCATTCGTTGTAATTCTCCTGTCAAAGTATAACGATAAGATGAGCCGTTGAAAAATAGATCATTGGGTGGCGTTGTTTTTTTGAGCAAGATACAATTCAGCCATCCACCGGACCTTGAAATTGGGAGGGAAAATAATGAACAAACCAAACCAGAAAGGAAGAGCTTTTGCTCCTGTTTTATTTTTGATTTCGCTGGTCATTTTTGGCATTCTGGCCTACAAGTATGCGGACAGATGGCTGCGCGCTGTGCTGCTCTACCTTTCCAAAGCGGGCTGGGCGCAGGAAACCATCAGTCATATCTCTGTGGCCCATCAATTTGCCGACCGCTTCATTGCCGGAGACACGATTGCCGAGGCGATTGCTGTCAGCCAGACAATGAACCAGAAGGGCATTACCACAACCCTGAATTATTTGGGCGAGCATGTGACCAACCCCCAGGAAGCGCTGGCGGCCCGCAATGAAATTGCCCGGCTGATGGATGCCATTCACGAAAGCGGCATTCAGGCGTATGTGTCGGTGAAGCCCAGTCAGTTGGGCTTGCAGGTCAGCCCGGATTTGCTGTATGAGCATATGCGGGCGCTGCTGGAACACGGCCGTAGCAACCAAATCAAAATCCGCATGGACATGGAAGACCATACCACCACCGATACCACCCTGGGTATCTACCGCCGCCTGCGGGACGAGGACGGCTTCGGTCACAACGTCGGCGTCGTCATCCAGGCGTACTTGTACCGTTCCGAGGCGGACATCCGCCAACTTGTGGCCGAAGGGGCCTGGGTGCGCCTGTGCAAAGGAGCCTACGCCGAACCCCCGGAAATCGCCTTCCCCCAAAAAGCGGACACCGACAACAATTACATCCATTTGGCCCAGATGATGCTTAGTGAGCAAGCACAGCAAAACGGCATGTTCCCCGCCTTCGCCACCCACGACGAGCGCATGATTCAGGCCATCCAGACCTATGCTGCGGAAAACGACATTGCCCCCCAATCTTTTGAATTTCAAATGCTGTATGGTATCCGGCAGGCGTTACAGAAAAAGCTGGTGGCAGACGGCTACCAGATGCGGGTCTACGTGCCCTACGGCACGGCCTGGTACCCCTATTTTGTCCGGCGATTGGCAGAACGGCCGGCGAATTTGTGGTTCTTTACCAGTAATTTAGTGAAGGGGTAATTGAGTAATTAGGTAATTACCCAATCACTTTTTCCCACAACGGCGGGCCTAGCAGCAGCAACCCGATAATGACCGCACCAATAGCCCCTAACAGGACGGCCGCAGCCGCCACATCTTTAGCTACTTTGGCCAGGGGATGATACTCCGGGGAGGCCATGTCCACCAGGGCTTCGATGGCGGTGTTCATAAATTCGGCCATCCACACAGTCATGAAGGTGAGGATGAGGATAGCCCATTCCTGACGCGGCCGTTTCAACCAGAGAGCCAACAGGATAACGGCCGTCGTAATCACCGCATGTATCCAGGCATTATGCTGCGTGCGCAGCACATACCACCAGCCGGCAAAAGCATACTGAAAACTCCGGGCGCGATTGTAAATTTCGGAACGGCCGTTATCTTTCATGGTAACTGGTAATTGGTAATTGGGTAATTAGCAGCAACTGATTATCGATTACCGCTCTTCCTCCGGCGGCGCGGTCACCGCCGAACCTACCTGCGCCAGAATAGAAGCCTGCACACCCCACATCAAATCCTTCTCCTCCGGCGTTTCGTGATCATAGCCCAGCAAATGCAGCGTGCCATGCACCGCCAGCAACTGCAATTCCGACTTAAGACTGTGCTGTTCCGCAAAAGCGCGCCGTTTGGCGTAAGGCACAGAAATAGCGATGTCTCCCAGATGCAGTTTGTCTGGCGTCCCCGACATCACCTCGCCGGCCGGAAAGCTGAGGACGTCGGTGGGTTCATCAATCCCCAGATAGGCGTTGTTCAGATCGCGCAGTTGGTCATCATCCGTCAGCAAGACATTGACAGCGGAACGGGCGCGCACATTTTCATGCCGCAATGTCTCGTTGACGGCCGTACGGAGGCCAAACACAATAGATTGGGTTACCTTCACTTTTTGCTGCACCTGAATACGATAATAACGCATAAGTTTTCTTAACCTTGTTCGTCCTCGACTATTTCTTCCGCAATTTGTTCGGCCAATTCAGGGGTGAGGGGCGGCGCCGGTTGATTGTTGTCGCTGTGGATGGCGTCTGATTGGGCCACGGCCGTTTCCAGCAAAGCTTCTTCATGAGCTACGGCCGTAGGTCCCTCTGACACCTCCAGTTCCTCATTGCCCGGATACTTTACCCGCACATGGAAACGCCCCTTCAACGTCTTGATAAACGACTCCCGAATCAAATGAATATCCCCCAGCGTCAAACCGGACTCATCCAACTGCCCCTCCGTCAGATCATCATCAATCAGTGTATTCACCAGCTTCTCAATACCCTTCTCACTATTCGGCTGCAATGCCCGCGACGTAGACTCCACCACATCCGCCAACATCATAATCCCCACTTCCCGCGAGCGGGGTCGCGGCCCCGGATAGCGGAACTGTTCCTTATCCACATCCGCCTCATCGCCGGCCATCTCCACTGCCTTGTGATAAAACCCTTTCACCAGCCGCGTCCCGTGATGCTGGGCGATAAACTCCCGAATCCTATCCGGCAGCTTGTACTGTTTCGCCAAATCCAGCCCGTCCGTCACGTGACTGATGATAATGCGGGCGCTGGTGTACGGGTCCAGAGAGTCATGCGGGTTGATACCTTCCTGATTTTCACTGAAAAAGGGCGGCCGGTTCATCTTGCCAATGTCATGGTAAAAAGCGCCCACCCGGATGAGCGTGCTGTTCGCCTTCACCTTATCGGCCGCCTGCTCTGCCAGGTTAGCCACCATGATGCTGTGATGGTACGTGCCCGGTGCACGCCGCAGCAGTTCCTGCAGCAAAGGGTGATCCAGGCGGGATAATTCCTGAAGCTGCAACGTCGTCGTAATACCAAACAAAACGCCCGTTAGGAAAAAGCCCACCAACGTCAAGGCGGCTGAGAGGATACCGTTGCCCAAAGCCATGCCCAGCAGCGGCAGCAGATCAATCACTTCCGTCGCCGGCTGATTGATGCGAAACATGACGATGACCACGCTGTAGGCCACGGCCGCTGCCAAACCGGAGCGGAAATAGGCGTTAAAATGCTGCGTATCCCGCAGCGTCAGCACAGCCAGCAAACCGCCGGCGGCCGTATACAAAGCCAATTCCAATGAGTTAGGCACAGAAAAACCAATCAAGCCCGCCAGCACAACTGTCACCGCCATCGCCAGTCGCGGGTTGAAAATAACCCCCAACAGCATGGACAAAGCAGCCATGGGAAACCAGTAAATGAAGGAACTGTTATTGCTGGCCAGCATCACACTTGCCAGCAAAGCAAACAGCAAAACCAATACTTCCAGCGCGGTCAGATAACGGACGCTGTTTTGCTGCCAGACGGTGCGATTGTACTGATTCCAATACATGGTAATAATGACCACGCCCAGCAGAGAAGCCATAAAAATAGCCAATACCGTAGGCCAGATGCTCTCCTGTTCCAGCAAGCCTAACTGGGTCAGCTTCTCCAGGTCAGAGTCGGTCACAATATCCCCTTCCCGCAAAATACGCTGCCCGGCGGCAATGGTAACGGGGAATGGTTCAACGGCCGTAACCGCCTCCGTCCGCATGGCTTCTGTTTTCTCCGGATCAGGTATCACAGTAGGGATAATAAATTGGGGGGCCAGCGCGGTGACAACCCGTTCCTGCGTCGGCGTCAGGGTCAGGCTGGCCGAGCGGCGGGCCAGTCGTTGATAATCGCGCAGTTGGTCTTCCCGAATATCTTCCCGCATCAAATCGCCTACAATACGGGACACTTCGCTCTTCACCTGATCATATTCGGCCGAGGTCAACGCAAGCAAATCCTGCCCCACCTGGTCTTCGATGGTCAGCCCGTCTATAGATTGCAAATAGGCCAGTTTGGTATCCGCGTCTGCCTGCGTATCCGCCCGGACGGTATCCATGAAGGCAAAGATGGCCGCCACCTGCTGCAACTGTTGGCGGCCAATGTCTTCTCCTTCCGGCTGGCGGTACTGTTCCGGTACGCTGGCCCGGGCTTCTTCCTGGGCCTGCTTCAGGCGCAATTCGCTGTTGAAAGTGATGGTACGAGGCGCAAAAATATCTTCGGGGGCTGGTTCCCCTGCCTTAA
>JAJRTP010000325.1 GCA_024278255.1 Chloroflexota bacterium
GTCATGTCCAGAACCGCTTCGCAGGCGGCTACGGCAATGACGGCAATGGAGAGCCGCTCCTGGGGAAGCTGCATCATCAACTGGTAAAAGCCCTGCCCCTCGCCGCCCAGCAGATTTTCCACAGGGACTTTGACATTATCAAAGAACAGTTCGGCCGTGTCCTGCGCTTTCAGGCCGATTTTGTCTAGATTACGGCCGTGTTCAAACCCCTCCATTCCCCGCTCTACCACCAGCAGGGAAACACCGCTGTGCCCCGCTTCCGGGTCAGTTTTCACCACGACGATGACCACGTCGCTGAGGATACCGTTGGTGATGAACGTTTTTTGGCCGTTGAGGATATAGTGGTCGTTTTGGCGCACGGCCGTTGTCCGAATCCCCGCCAGATCAGACCCCGCATCCGGCTCACTCATGGCGATGGCTGTAATCCATTCCCCCGTGACAAGTTTGGGCAAAAAACGCTGCTTTTGTTCCTCCGTACCATAGGCCAGAAAGTAGGGGACGGTGATGTCATTGTGCAGGCCAAACCCCACGCCGGATGCGCCTGCTTTGGTCAATTCCTCCGTGATGACGACGTTGTAGCGAAAATCCTTGAGGCCCAGCCCGCCGTACTCCTCCGGCACGTCCATCGCCAGGAAGCCCATCTCCCCCGCCTTCAACCACAATTCACGGGGAACAATCCCCTCCTTTTCCCACTGCTCATGGTATGGCGCGATTTCTTTCTCAATAAAGCGACGTACCGATTCCCGAAACATCTGGTGTTCGTCAGTAAAAATGTTGCGTTCCATCACCTACTCCTCATATCAATCATCTCACGGATAAATGGCTTGCGGATAACACTTGTTTCACCTGCCGTGAGGGGTGAACCGACAACTCGGAGGATCACTAAGACCTTACAAAAGAAACCGAACTCGCGGTTAGGTGGAGAGCAATGTTAGCTTTCTGCACCGTGATGCGGTGACAATAACATCGACCACCCACCTAATAATGATGTGACACCCATTAATATAATTGGTAGCCATGCAGGGAAGACAAGGGTACTCTCTGGACGAGTATTCTGGACACTCTGCAAGAATGCATTGAAAAGACTAAATATAACTATTGCGTAAGAAAACTTTTCGAACGTATGTTTTTCAATCTGTACTCTTAAACTAGAAAATTTCATAAGAATTATGAGTGAGACTATCAACGGTGCAAGCGCAACCAAAAACAAGATTGGAAATATTTTGTTTGATAAAGTAAAAACGATAGCTGTAATTCGCAAATCATCCCAAATTCTAACAATTACAAAAACAACCACGAAATAAGTTATTCGGCGTGAAAGTCTTAGCACATTATTTGTGCCAAATGCACTAAACACGTAATTGATTCCAATGAGCAACGCAAATGTTTGCAGAGAAAAAATTACACTTGGAAACACGAAACTCAGGAAACTTCTTTTAGGCGGATCCCCTACAACTACTGAATAGAGAAATGCGGATAAACTACCAGTTAAAAATGCTACGAATAATATCAACATGGAGTTGAGATAATGTGAGCGGGCGACACTCTCAGGTTCTTCTCGAATCTTTTCGACAAGTAAAAAGATTCCTGCGAAAGCAAATCCTGCTAACACTCCAACCAAAGCGGAATGTGTTCCTGCAATTTCCCTTGTATCATATGGTAATAGTGGCATGTTGTTGGAAATCTCCGATAAAAAGCTATGTTACATGTGACATGTCTGGCAAGCTAAAAAAAGAATCAGCGATTTATTCATCTGTGAGAATGGGCGTATCGTTGGCTAAAGCCATTGAGTCTGTCAGATATTCTTCGTCCCGGATGAGGTCAATGGGTGAGTGGGCAAAACGGATAGCGGCGGCGCGGGCACGGCCGTCTCCCTCCACATCCAGCGACCATTGAGCCTGCTCTACCAATAAAGCCAGCGCTAATGACCGGCCTAACGTGAGGGCAAAACGGCGTGCCCCGGCTTCCAGAGTGGGTTGGCCTTGGGATACGGCCGTATCCAGCCAACGCCGCGCATGATCCAAAGCCGCTAATGCTATTTGTCCCGTTAACACCAGAGGCACATCCTGCGCCGCTTGAACACATCGCTCCATCTTCTCCGCCAGCGCCGCCAACGGATTGCCGTGCCGCAGAGCGCGTAACGTATCCAGCGCCAACACATTCGTCGTACCCTCCCAGATGGGGAACACCTGGGCGTCCCGCAGCAGGAGGGGCAGGCCGGTATCTTCCACGTAGCCCGCGCCGCCGTGCGCTTCCAACACCTCGCTGGTCACGGCCACCGCCTGCCGCCCTGTCGTCAATTTGTTGATGGAAGTGAGCAGCCGCAGCAAATGACCTTCCGCTTCACTGATGTCGCCGGATTCATTGCGTCCCATCAATTCCACTACGTAGAAAGTGAGATGGAAGGCGGCTTCCGTTTCCGCTTGCAGCCCGGCTATTGTGTCTACGTGCAGTGGCTTTTCGGAAAGGGGCGCGCCGAAGGCCACGCGCTTGCGGGCGAAGTCGCGGGCCAGGGCCAGACCGCGGCGCATGGCCGCCGCGGCCGTCACACTGTTCCAGGTGCGCGTCAGGTGGAGCATGGGCACAATGTTGCGCACGCCGTTTTTCAGGCCGTACACGGGAATGCCTTCCGCGCCCACCAGCATAATTTCCGCCGTGGGCAATTTGCGCGTGCCCAACTTGTCTTTTAAGCGCAGGATTTCCATGTTTTGCAGTTTGCCCTGTGCGTCAAC
>JAJRTP010000326.1 GCA_024278255.1 Chloroflexota bacterium
CGACCGCAGCTTGCCCCTGCCCACCGGCGGCCATCTGGAGCAGGCTGACGGCACGGCCTGGATGGGGATGTACTGTCTCAACATGCTGGCTATGGCGCTGGAATTAGCGCGCGCTAAACCGGCTTATGAAGATGTCGCCACGAAGTTTTTTGAGCATTTCATCTACATCGCCAACGCCATCAACAATACCTGCGGCGTGCAAGGGTTGTGGGACGAAGAAGACGGCTTCTATTTTGACGCCATTAATCGGGAAGACGGCCGTCACATTCCGCTCAAAATCCATTCATTTGTGGGCCTCATCCCGTTGTTTGCCGTGGAGACGATTGAAGCGGATTTGCTGGCGATTTTGCCCCGCTTTAAGCGGCGGATGGATTGGTTTATCCGCTACCGGCCTGATTTGGTGGCCCATATTCATACTTTGACGGAACCGGGGGAGAACGGCCGTTTCCTCCTTTCCCTGGTGGACCAGCAACAGTTACAGCGCGTGATGGGCCACATGTTCGACGAAAGCAAGTTCCTCTCCCCTTACGGCTTGCGGGCGCTCTCTAAAGAGCATGAAGCCTACCCATTTACCTTTACCGTGAACGGTTACACGCATACGATCGGGTACGAACCGGCCGAATCGAGCAGCGGGCTGTTTGGCGGCAATTCCAACTGGCGCGGCCCCATCTGGTTTCCGGTCAATTATTTGATGATCGAGTCGCTGCAAAAGTACTATCATTACTGCGGCGATGGGCTACGGCTGGAACTGCCGACCGGTTCAGGCAACTTCGTGGATTTGAAGGGGGCCGCCGGGGAGCTTTCCCGCCGGTTGGTGCGGATATTTTTGAGGGGGGCGGATGGGCGACGGCCGTTCAACGGTAGCGTCCACAAATTTCAGACCGATCCTCACTTCCGCGACCATATCCTCTTCTACGAATATTTTCACGGCGATAACGGCGCCGGCATCGGGGCCAGCCATCAAACCGGCTGGACGGCGCTGGTGGCTAAACTGATTCAGCAAATGGCGCAATAGGCGTATGTTCAATCACAGGTCAGACTAAACTGCCAAGGGTCGAGGATGGGATCGCGCGCTTACCTGCGCCAAACGATGGGCCGGACGATGAAGCGCAGGCGCTCCTTGAGTTGTTTTTGTCAGCGGCGTAAAAGCATGGGGCCTAACGGCCGTCCCCCCATCAGATGCATATGCACATGAAACACCTCCTGCCCGCCATCCCTATTGCAATTAACCATGAGGCGGTAGCCTGACTCCGCAATTCCCTCCGCCGCTGCCAGCTTTTTAGCCACCAGCAGCATCCTTCCCATCACCTGTTCATCCTCTTCCGTTAAATCATTAACCGTCGGAATGTGCTTGTTGGGCACAATCAAAATATGCACCGGCGCAATCGGATTAATATCCCGAAACGCCGTCACCAATTCATCCTGATAAACCATGTCCGACGGCAATTCCCCCCGGATGATCCTGGCAAATATGGTTGGCATAAGGCCTCCTTTGGGTGTGAAGCGGCAAGCGCCGCGCGTTTATGCGCCCATTCGCAAATGCGCCAGCCTGTAAACCGGCCTACTTTTTACTGCCATTCGCCAAATGGCGCAACTTGTTATAATAGACGGCAGGAGTATACGGAATATGTTTGGAAATTTACCATTACGCAGCGTCACACCGGCGATTGATATTTATATAAAACTGGCCCAGTATCCCATCATGAGCGATGAGATTCGCAAACGAATGCGCCGCGAATTGTACCAGCGCGGCGTTGTCAGCAAAGAGGCGTTTGACAAGGAGGTCGAGGCCAAAGCGATCGAGTCGCAGCGGTACGAGGGTTTGATGAACCCTTTCTCAGAGGAAGATTCTAACATCTGGCAGCAGCGGAAGGCCCGCATCCGTGATTTCCAGACGGACGCTTACTTCGCCAACAATTTGGGCAGCGCCTTGCTGGAACAAATTATCGAGGAGGTGCTGCAATCGAAAGCCCAGCCCACGACGTCGGCCGCCTTGACCTTTAACCCGGAGATCGCTCCCTGGGATTTGCTGTTTCAGCAGGGCGAGATTTATGAAGCGATGCCGGTGCAGGAACGGGAGAAGGTGCGTCATCATCTGGAAGAGATCAAGGTCGTCTTGATTAAACGGATGATTAGCGACCAGTTGCCTTTCATCGGCATCGCCAAAAAGGTGTTCCAGATTGCGGATTTACGCCGAATTTACCGGCGGCGTATTGGCCGGGGCAAGATTGGCGGCAAATCGGCCGGGATGGCTTTGGCCTGGAAGATTTTGCAAATAACAGGCCCGGAAATTGACCCGGATATCAGCCAGCAGATAGAAATTCCAGAGTCATATTTCATCGGCAGCGAGGTGATTTATGATTTCCGGTTGATGAATGATCTGGATCATGTGATGAATCAGAAGTATCGGCCGTTGGATGAGATTCGGGCGGAGTTCCCCGCTGTGGTGGAGGCCCATTTGCGGGGCGAGTTTCCGGAAGAGATTGTGGAACGCTTGCAAGGGGTGTTGGAAAGGATGGGGGGGCGTCCGCTGATCGTCCGTTCGTCCAGCTTGCTGGAAGATAATTTTGGCTACTCATTTGCCGGTAAGTATCAGAGCTTTTTTTGCCCTAACCAGGGTACGCCGGAAGAGAATTTGCGGGATTTACTGGATGCTATCCGCCAGGTGTATGCTAGTTCTCTGAACCCGGATGCGATCTTGTACCGGCAGCATCACGGCTTGATCGATTATGATGAACGCATGGGCGTCCTGTTGCAGCAGGTGGAGGGGGAGCGATACGGCCGTTACTTCTTCCC
>JAJRTP010000327.1 GCA_024278255.1 Chloroflexota bacterium
AGAGGCGGGCGGCGGCGCAGAATAACAGCACGGTTCTCATCTCTCTGGAAGGTTTCCGCCGGTTGACTACGCCGTTAAACCAGGCGCTCCCCCCGCCGGATGACCCCATTCTGGAGCGGGCGCTGGCTGCGCTGACGCCGGAGGCTGACGCGGAGGCGGTGCTGGCCGATATGCGGGAGCGGTTTACTTTTAAGCATTTTGTCTGGATGGATGCGACGGAGGTACGGCTGGAACTGGCGCGCAGCAGCCGGGTGCAGCAGCAGGCGTTTTTGCTGGTGCTGACGCTGATTAGTTTTACGACGGCCGTATTCGGCGTGTTCGCCGTCACCTACGTCACCATCTACGCCCGGCGCATGGAAATTGGCATGATGAAGGCGGTGGGCACACGCAACTGGGAACTGACGGGGATGCTCAGCATCGAAGCCATCGCCATGACCCTGAGCGCGGCGCTGGCTGGGATTATTGCCGGGTCAGCCATGGCCTACCTTTTTGCCTACGCGGACAACATCACCCAGCAGCGGCCGCAGCAGTTTGCCGTAGACACAACGGTGATGCCTTTTATCGTTTTTCTGGTCGTTCTGGCCAGCATTTTGGGCACAGTGTTCTCTGCCCGGCGCATTATCAAGCGGCGCGCTGTGGAAATTTTGCGGATGGGGTAGCTACTGCGTATTGCGTATTGCGTAACCAAATACGCAATACGCAATACGTAATACGAACGGGTTACAACTATGATGAGAAAATTGATTCTGATACCGTTGATATTTTTGTTTTTGGCCGGATGTGGTCATGTGGGGGTGGCGCCGGAGGTGGCTGTGACGGAAACGGCCGTACCCGAAGCTGGTTCTGCTGAAGTTGCGGCGACGCCAGAGCCTACGGCCGTAACCGGCGTCACTATTTTGGCGGATGGCGTCATCAAGGCGGAACGACCCGTGCTGCCCCTGGGCTTTCGGGCAAACGGCCAACTACTGACCATTGCCGTCCGGCCGGGAGATGACGTGGCGGCGGGGGATGTGTTGGCTACGCTGGATGATGCTGCCCTGCAAGAGGCCATCGCTAACGCCGAGTTGCAACTGGAACAGTCCCAAGCCAGCTTGAACCAGGCGCAGGCCGAGTTGGATAAACTGCTGGCCTGGAAACCGGATGCCCTGGCGGTGGAACTGGCCCAAGCTAATCTGGAAGCGGCCGTAGCGGGACTGGAAAATACCCAGACCCAGGATTCGGTAGCCGGAAACAGCGTCACTTCCGCCCGCATAGCTGTGGATCAGGCGGAACGAGGAGTGGCTGACGCGCAAAAAGCGTATGACACGGCTTACGATCCCGGCCGGGAGTGGGAACTGAATGACCGCTGGCGAGCGGATGCGCTGAAAAATGAGCGGGAAGCGGCTACGCGCAATCTACAATTTGCCCAGGAAAATCTGGAAACGGCGCGGGCCAATTATGTGCTGGCGGCGGCCAAACTGAATGATAACAGCGTCCTCAGTGCAGAAGCAGCGGTGGTCAACGCCCAACAAGCACTGGCCCAGGCGCAAAAGGGGCCGACGGAGGCAGAAATCAATGCGGCCCGTTTGAATGTGGAGAAGGCGGAGATTGCGCTGCGGCAAAGTGAACTGGCTCTGGAACAGGCGCAAGAGAAGTTGGCAGATGCCCAATTGGTGGCTCCCTGGAACGGCCGTATCCTCTCCATAGATGTGGCGCCCGGTGCGTTTATCTCGGCCGGATCGCCGGTATTGCAATTGTTGGATATGGATAGTCTGGCTTTTCACACGACGAATTTGAGTGAGCGGGATTTGGCGCAGATAGGGGTGGGGGATACGGCCGTGATCACCCTGAAAGCGTACCCCGACGACCCGATCAACGGCACAGTCAACCGCATTGGCCTGAAAGCTGAAGGCACCGTAGGTGACGCCGCTACCTTCCCCGTCATCATCCTCCTCGGCAATACCGATCTGGACACTCGTCCCGGTATGACAGGGCGAGTGGAGATTTTGGGAGAGTGAAAGAGGCGACACGGTGAAGGGGTGACACGGTGAAGCCCGGTTGTCACTTTGCAACTTGCAACCCTGCCGCCCTTACAAAAAAAGAAGCACCGCTCTTGTGCAAAGCGGTGCTTCCTTCCAAAAAGGCGTTCGCCCTCGACCAGGAGGGGGAACCGAGGGCGAACAATCTTTTGGCGACTTCATGAAAGATAATAGCAGGGGATTCTAAATTTAAGCTGAGTCCAGCATAAATAGTTTATAAGTAAGTTGCCAAACATGAGTTTTCCCAAGAAGTTCAACTTCTCAAAGAAATTGAACTTCTAAGGTTTACACTCTTTTTACACCCCAATAACATCCGCGTAAAACATAGTCCCCATACTGTCAGCAACTTACTCAATCTTATTTCGCATGGAGGTGTGAAAATGAAAAAGAAGTTGTTGGTTGTAGTGGCATTGTTATTGGTAGGCTTGGCGGCGGTTACGGCCGTCAGCGCAGACGTTATTTCCGGGATTGGCTGGCTGGAAGCACGGGGGAATGGCACAGCCCGTGTGGAAGGGTATGTCAAGAATCTGCATATCAAGGGGAATGGCGTTTTGTATTATCGTGATGGTGGCGAGGAAGATGTGGCTGAAGTGACCGGATACGGCCGTAAAATTGATCTGCCCAACGGCTGGGTAAAGTACGAAGGTTTCCGGGGTACGTTTAACCTGAAAGATGCGGACCAGACGACGGTGGCGCTGCACGGCCGTAACATTGGCTTGCAAGCGATGGGGCGGGGCACAGTCTGGCTCAA
>JAJRTP010000328.1 GCA_024278255.1 Chloroflexota bacterium
CTGGTAAAGTGAGATCGGCCAAAGCAGCCAGAAAAGATCGATTTTGGATCAACTGTGCTTGCAGGGCATCATCCGCCGTGGCCTGAACCAGATCGTCAAACCGGGCAGCAAATATGCTGTCACCACCCTGATCAAGCGTTTCTTGTCCAAAATAGCGGCGCAGCCAATGGCGGAAAGGGTGCAAGGCCTGGGGCATCGCTTCATCGCAGGGGCAGTCAAACCAGTTGACAGTCGGGGTTTCTGCCCGCAGCTGCCCAATCAGATAGCTTTTACCAATGCCCGCTTCACCAGTGATGGTAATAAGACCGCCATTTTGCCGGTCTTGCATCACGGGGTGAAGAGCTTGTCGTATCTGCGCCAATTCCTTATCCCGGCCAACCAGGACGGCCGTTTTCAATGACTGCGGAGCGGCAATCTGGCAATCCCTTTCTTCTGCTTCAGCCAACCAGGCCGGATTCCAACGGCGAGGAATTGGCACCGATTCGTTGTTTTGCGCCCAAGTCCAGGCCGCCGCCACATTGGCATACTCTGCCCCGATTTGGCGGGGATAGTTTGTGGCCCAATGAAGAAAATAGATCGCATGGCGATCACACGTCTCAGGGTCAGGGGGGTAATTTTCAAATAAAAAGGTTTGCAGCAAGGGTGACTGACCGTAACGCACATGGGCAAGTCCTTCAGGCGTCCAGGCACGAACCAGTAAGGATTTTTCGACCAATGCAGGCAGTTGCTCTGCCTTGTTTTGCAGCACAGCCTGCACCGCCGCCCGGCTAAAACCACCGCGAAATACGGCCGTTTCCCGCAAAGCCTGCCGTTCCCCGTCATTTAACAACTCCCACGATTGCTGGAAGACGACCGTTAAACTGCGATGCCGCAGCGGCAAGTCATGTAAATCCGCCTGCAACCTATTTATATCCTGTGTGATGGCTGACAATATTTCTGAGACAGCAAACTGGCGAGTTTGGGCCGCCGCCAGTTCAATCCCCAAAGGCGAGCCATCCAGAAGCCGGCAAAGCTGCACCACATCGGCGATATTGTGCCGGGACAGGGCAAAGGTAACATCCGCTTGTCTGGCTCGTTGTTGAAAGAGAGTGATAGCATCATATTGGCCCCATTGCGCCGCAGTAAAATTTTCAGCCAAAGCCGGTCTCGTCAAGCCATACAGAAGCAGTGTCCATTCCTGCCTGGCTTGCAGCGGTTGACGGGACGTGACCAAAAGATGTAGAGAAGCAGCTTCGGCACTGATGCGGTTCAATAATTGCACGAATACTGCGCCATCATGGGCTAGAACAGGCTCGGCATTATCCAAGATCAACAACGATGTTTCACTGCCCAGCTTAGCTGCAATTTGCCGGGGTGCGCTGCGAACATCTAATAATGGAACACCTAAATTACGTCCTATTGCTGCCAATGCCTGATCTGTGTCCATCACACCTAATAAAGAGACGAAGTAAACCGGAAAACCGGTGTGCTGTACAAAGGTATGAGCCACTTGAACGGCTAACCGGGTTTTACCAATGCCTCCGGCTCCGGTCAGGGTCAATATGCGGCAGTCCGGCTTGTTGAGTGTTTGGACGATATGGCTAACTTCGGCCACGCGACCTACGAAAGATGTCGGGGGACGGGGCAGCTCTTGGTCCGCCTGGACAGGGGCCACCACACCTGTGGCAATCTGTTCATATAAAGCTACGGTTTCGTCGGTAGGTTCTACGCCCAACTCAGCTTCCAACGCTTCAAAACAACGATCAAACTGAGCCAAAGCAGCGCTGCGGTCGCCGGCCAGAGCCAACGCTTGCATTACCTGCCGGTGTGCAGCTTCGCGCCAGGGTTCCATGGCCAGTTGGCGCTGTGCAGCAGCCAGGGCTTCGGAAAATGCTCCCTGACGTAGTTGTTCCTCGGCCAGTTGGGTCAGAGCTTCCATTCCCTGCCTGTGGAATCGTTCCCGTTCCAGGCGCAGCCACGCTTCAAATGCCAGGCTGTCACAGGTAAAACCGGGAAGAAGATCGCCATGGTAATGGGTTACGGCCGTAGCTACATCTTCTTCCTTGAGCGCTTCCTGGAAAAAATGTGTGTCTAAGGTGTAGTCACTTTGGGGGTTGAATTGGGCAGTCTGACGGTTGATAAGGAGAAACGGCCGTTCGGTATCCTTTTTATCCTGAAGCGCTTTTCTCAATTGATAAAATGTCTGGCGCAAGTTAGTGCGGGCCACGTTGTCCCTTTCATCCGGCCAAAAAAGTGTGGCCAGCACGTCGCGGGGTACAGCTCGTTGCGGTTGTAGAGCCAGATAGATCAGCAATCCCTGCACCTTGCTGGAACGAAACTGGATGATAGGGATGTCACCCAATTTTAGTTGGAATGTACCTAGAAATGAGAGAGAAAGTTGAGCCATGATAGTTACTCTTATCACGAGTGGGAGCAAGCTTAATCGTAATGGGGCAGATCAGGTTATTTTTACATTATAGGAAAACCTGACGGATTTGACTACCTTGGTTTTTACATTTTCAGTATCTGATCACGAACTGCTGACGGCCGTTTTGTATAGTGCCTATCAATAACCGATAATTGCTTACAGGAGTTGTGCCATGAATACCTTAATGAATACCCGTCAAATGAGTCAGAATAACGTTTTACCGACGTATATTGTCGTACAAACCTCATCACCGGCAAGTATGATCTTGATGTTCACCATCAGTCTCTTTGGTCTGGCAATGACTTATCTGACTTATCGTCAAAGCAAAAACCGGGGAACACAAACGGCAACTTTACCGGCCAAATTGATTCGTGTAGAACACAAAGATCTGCATGATATTCTGGATCAATTCTTTGACGAACAGGAATTGCGACATATTTGCTTTGAAATGGGCCTGGATTATGAAGACCTGCCTTTTTCGGGCCAGACAAATAAAGCCCGCGAATTGGTAGCCCTAAGTGTCCGCTGCGGCCAATTTGCTCAACTACAAGCCATCGTCAAAGCAGCACGGCCACATCTTATTGATATGGTTGTATTAACCCAAAACTCCCAATCTAAGCAAAACGGCTTAACTAAAATAAGGAATGGTTTTGTTCATCATACCGCCCAAATAAATGCCTGAGGAATGAACATCCCGGTGCAAGAATAGCGTTTTTGCCAAAATCTTCTCTGTACGGCCGTAAATTTGTCAAAAAGCGTTGCAAATTTTGGCATGGTTCATTTCTACATACCGGATACGCTCTAAAATTGTTTCCCGGATGACGTGAGGAGATGGATATTTACTTGCTTGGATAGCACCGGTTAATTTGCCAGAGTGTTGTTTTTACACTAATATATAGATGACAAAGCAGGAGAGGAAAAACGGCCGTTAAACCACACCCGCAATTTATATCTGAACAACACTTCTGGGCCGAACTATTTTTACCCAAAAACAAGGGGCGGCTCTCGTAATGAACGTTGTAATAATCACAAAGTACTTTTTAATAATACCCTACAAGGGTGGGGTAATGTGGTTTCCATGCCGCTATGTCAAACGGGATTTTCAGGAGCAGTATTGAAAAACAAGTCATTTGTTGAAAGCAGAGGTATCCCATGTCTATAAGCGTATTCATAGCTGATGACCATGTTCTACTCCGGGACGGCTTACGCGCCTTATTAAACAAACAGGCAGGCATTGAAGTAGTGGGAGGAGCCTCCGACGGGTTAGAAGCACAGCGGCTAATTAAGGAACTAAAACCTGATGTTGTGTTAATGGACATTAATATGCCAGGCCAGGGAGGCATCGAAGCAACTCGTCAACTTCAACAAGACTGCCCGGAAATAAGCATCCTGATGCTCACGCTCCACGAAGACAAAAATTTACTCCAGGAAGCACTTCAGGCTGGCGCTTCGGGCTATATAGTTAAACGCGCCTCAGAGTCAGAATTGTTGAATGCCATCGAAGCAGTTACCCGCGGCGACATCTATATCCACCCGGCCATGACCCGCGCCCTCTTATTCCAGCCAGAAGAGAAACCTGTGTCCAGGCGAAAAACTGTTGAAACTTTGACAGCCCGTGAAGTTCAGGTTTTGCGATTACTGGCTAATGGGCATACAAATCGTGAAATAGCGCAAATACTGGCCATTAGTGTACGTACAGTAGAAAGTCACCGTTCCAATTTAATGAGCAAACTCGATCTCTACAATCGTGCAGCCCTCGTTCAATATGCTGTTAAACATGATTTATTGCACATAAAAGAATCTTAAACCCTAGCCAAACGCTCCAATTCATAATTCTCTTGCACACCAACTCCGTATAAACTACGGAGTTGGTGTTTTTTTCTCCTTGTTTTCCCGCATATTAAACCCTGCAAAAATCCGTGTAGATTACACTATCCGTATACCAGTCCCTTATGGTTAAATTTATAGTACTAAAGTACCAAAAGTGAAATGGGCAAAATAGGGCAATAAAGTATTTGTCATTTGTTCTTTTCATCCGGTAGCCAAAAGTGGTTAGCCAAACAGGAGTGCCTCGATTTGTAATTCGGCAGGTGCGTCTGGCCAGAATTTCTTTTTAGACAAGAAACCATAGTTCAAACTAACGGCCGTACCTTTCACTACACAACTATCTGATTATTTTGATGGATTAAAACCGGCTTCATAATCCGGGAGGTGTGAATGAAGAAAAATAAACATAATCTCTCTTACATACACGCAAAATTCAATACTGTTAGGAGGTTCATATGATCCCTAAAAAACCAGCGTTATTCCTGATGATCGGATTAGCGCTATTCATGGCTTTACTCTTTTCTGTGGCCAGCAGCTCCCGAATTCAAAATACAGCCGCTCAAGCCAGCAATAGTCTGGTTCTTGACGTTGTAAGCGCCCGGACTGAACCCAATGCTCCGGGCGGCCCCGTGCTGCAGGGCGATCCGGTAACGGAGTATCAATATCTCATCAATGTAGACAATACCGGCGATCCATTACAACCTCGTCTACCCAGTTGTGACCCCTCTGATCCTCAGTACCCTGAAAACTGCGACTGGCCTTCCCTGCGGGAAGTTCCCGGCGCCGCTCCCATCTTCACCCAGGGCAACCAGGATGATTTTAATGGCGTACTGGGGTCTGATATTCCCATACCCGATGGTAAATATCTGGTCTCCGTATTGGCCGACGGCTACAAAGTTGGCGGGGCACATTTCACTGTGCCCCTTTCTGGTCCCGTTACGGTGCCTGTCCACCCCAACCCACTGCCGGCCGCAACCATGCGGATTAAAGTGTTTGAAGACATCTCCTCCGTCAACGGTCAGTTTGACGCTCCCGCAGAGCATGGTCTCGCGGGTTTTCGCGCGGTAATCAACGACACGGCCGGTGAACTGTCGGCCGACGTATTCGGCAATCCGTTGTGCACCACATATGACGCCAACAACAACCCAACCGGACAAACCGATTGTCTGGTCAGTGATGCCAACGGCGACATCGTCATCCCCAATCTGGGACCGCTGCGTTACGACGTGCTGGTCATCCCGCCCGATGGCACCGATTGGGTGGAAACAACGACGCTTGAAGGTTCGCCCAGTTGGGACACCTGGCTGCAAGAAGGCGGCACAGGTTTGGACAACGAGTTCGTCGTCGCCGGGGAACCATTCCCCTGGACTATTTTTGGGTTTGTCCGGCCAACTGACTTACTTAACGATCCCGGCGTTACCGGTGGCGTCAGCGGACGCCTTGTTTCTGCGTCGGTTTATTTACCACAGCAAGGAGCGCTCCCCTACTATGGCGACATCTGGAATGGCTTTAACGGCTCGAAGGTGACCGGCGTCATTGATAATGGCTGGGTGGCTCTTTCTGACCTGCAAAATGGGGATACGGCCGTTTACATCGGCAAAGCCAACGCCGACGGCACCTACCAGATAGACAACGTCCCCGACGGCAGCTACCTCTTCACCTGGTGGGATGAAAACCTGCACTACATCCTCGACTGGATACAGGTCACCGTCACCAACGGTGAAATGTACGACATGGGTACCCCCTTCCTGACCGGCTGGTTCACCAAAGTTGACGGGTACGTTTTCAACGACCTCAACAAAAACGGTAAGCAAGACCCAGGCGAACCCGGACTATCCAATTACCTCGTCGTCCTCCGCGACCGTGACAACAGCGAAATTGATCGCATGTCCATCGCCGCCGTCACTGGCCCTGACGGCTATTACGTTTTTGAAAAAGCCTACCCCATGAGTTCCTGGATGGTGCTGGAAGCCTACAACGATCGCTTCTACACCACTGGCATCACCTACCAGGTAGAAAACCAGGTCGATCCCAACACGGGGCAGCCTCAAGCAACAACCATCATGGGGAACGGCGTGGATGTTGGTCTTCTGCCTATTTTGGGCCAATCAGCCAAATTAGACTGGGGTGTTCATCCCTATGCCGCTGACGAGAATGGCGGCATTGTCGGGTCAGTTTTCTACGACACAACCCGCAACGAACTGGACCCACGCTACCAGGCAGCCGAACCGTGGGCGCCCGGTATCCCTGATTTGACGATGAATCTGTACGACACAGTGCCTTGTGGCACCAACGCGGGCACACTGTGCGATCCCACAAACACCTATGAACTGGCCGCCGATGGTTCCTACGCCAAAGGCCAACTTCTCAACACAACGACCACGGAAACCTGGGAACAACCCACAGACTGCGTCGCTCGTGATGCCAACGGCGTACCGCTGCCCTGGGGTGCGCCCAATCAAGAAGTACTACCTACCGACCCCACCGGCAAACGCTGCATTGAAGCGCCGCTGATGGGCACACAAATCCAAAGCGGCTTTGCCACCCTCGACGGAAACTGGGGCTTTGGCGATGGCTGCTTTGGCCCAGGCGGAGCAATTGCAGAAGGTGTTTGTGCCAACGGTTCAGCTCTCACAACCTTACCGGGTGCTCATGATTACCTGGTCGAGGTAGCCATACCCAACGATACATTTGGCCGGCCTATGTATCAGGTTGTTCGTGAAGAAGACATCAACGTCTTTGGCGGCGACCAATATATACCTGCCGTGCCGCCACCTGCCTGCGCTGGCGCATTACATACCGTAGATGTGGCCGGTGTTGGTGTGGATGGGCCTAATGCTACCGTCAACCCCAGCTTTGCTGAAGCCGGTGGCAGTCCTTATGAAGGTCAGGATAAACCGCTGTGTGATGTCAAACTGGTATCACTGGCCAATGGCAAGTCTATTGCCCCTACTTTTACCCTCTTTACCAACGTCCCGATTCCGGGTAAGTGGAAAGGGTACATCATTGATGACCTGAGTATTTCCACTGATCCAAAATCCATTAACC
>JAJRTP010000329.1 GCA_024278255.1 Chloroflexota bacterium
GGGCGGGCGGGCCGCAGGGTGGCGGGGGGGGCGGCGGCGCAGCGGGTAAATAAATAACACTGCCCGGCGTCAGGCTGGTCATTGCCAGGCAGTTGCCCTGGACAAGGGCATCAGCGGAAACGCCGGTGCGGATAGACAGGGAGTAGAGCGTGTCGCCCGGCTGCACCACGTAGGGCTGCCAGCCGGCCGGAATGGGGCAATCAGGGATAACGGCTTCGACCGTACTCTGTGGCGGTATCGGTGTGGCTGAAGCAGCGGCATCCGGGGAAGCAACGGCCGTGCTGCTGGGCAGGATGATGATGGGTAGGGGGGTCAGCGTGATGGGTTGCAGCGTTGTTTGGGCGATTGGTTGGGGCGACGGCCGTACCGCGATGCTGAGACTGTCCAATTGAGCCAGCAGCAGGGCAATAACCACTGTGAACATGACAATCACAGCGATGATTAAATTGGTGAGAGAGCGATTTTCGGAATTGTCTGCGTCCATGTTACTCTACTGAACCTCCAGTCGTGCGCCTGAGCGTTCATGGCGCAGTTTCCCGTTACCATGCCCGTTTTCGTGTACTTTTGCTGTGACGGGGAACAAGACAGAAAAGGTGCTGCCCTCGCCGATCTCACTTTCTACCCAGAGGCGGCCCCCGTTAGCCGCCGCCAGAGATTGGGCAACCGACAGGCCGGCCCCGGTATCGCCCAAGCCGGCAATCAAGGGGTGTTCTGCTTTGTATTGGGCGTCAAAAACGTAGCTCAAATCTTCCTGGCGGATGCCATTACCGCTGTCTTGAATGTCCACCTGCAGAAATTCGATGCGGTCATTGAGGCTGGCGGGACTGTCCGGGATGGTGTGGGCGTGGGCGGTGATGGTGACACGGCCGTCGTTGTGCGAAGCTTGGCAGGCGTTGCCCAGCAGATGGGTCATAATCTGGTACAGGGCCGTCTGGTCTACGGCCAGCGGGGGCAAGTCCGGGTCAATTTCCAGGTCGAGATGCAGATTTTTCTCCCGCACCTGGGTGATGACGCCGTTGACGGCCGTTTCCAGCACCGCCCGCACATCTACCAACTCCTCTGCCGGATGGGAGGGCTGGGAATCGCCGGTAGCTACTTGCAACAGTTGGTCCAGCAAGCCGTTCATACGCTCCGTATTGGCCTTGACCCGCTGCAGCAAATCCCGCTGCTTACTGCCTAACAGGCCCATCGTCTCGCTCAGAAGCAAATCGGTAAACCCGGCAATGGAAGTCAGCGGGGTGCGTAACTCCTGAATGAGAGAAATCAGCAAATCATTGGGCTGATTGGCTTCCCGCAGGGCCAGTTCTTTTTCCAAATCCATAATGCGGGCCTGGGCTTCTTCCAGTTGGCCGGAGTAGCGGGTAATGGTCATCATCACCCATTCGGTGGTCAGGCCGCCTTCTCCGGCCGAAGCCATCGCCATCGCTTCTTCTGCTTCAATGAGGGATTCCTGCAACGATTCGATTTGCGCTTCCAGAGCCGTGATGCGTTCGTCCTGGTTTTCCAGCGTTTGCGCTTCCATCATTTGCAGAGATTCGGCCAGAACTGCGGCTCGTTTAGCAGCGGCGGCGGCTCGTTGTTCGGCTTGCTGGCTGCGGGCCTGGGCGGTGTCTAGTTCGGCTTGCAGCCTGTCCCGTTCTTCTTCCAGGGTGATGAGACGGCCGCTGTTGTTGGCCTGGGTGGAGACGGCCGTCGTTGCCACTTTCCGTAAATCGGCCTGATGCTGGCGGCTGTTGCCCAGGGCCTGCGCCAGATAATCGGCCAGGATCGGAGCCACGGCTTCATCCCGCCCGGACCAGCGGTTATGGCCCATGGGCCGGGCCAGAAACAGGACGCCAATGGTCTGGCTGTGCATCACTAGTGGCTGGGCCATCAATGTGCCCATCGGGCCAATGTCCAGTTTTTCGTAGAGGGCATAACGCTGCCGGGACTGGGCTTCTTTGGGCTGGAATATCATCCCTTTGCGATAATCTATGATTTCGGCCAGCGGTTCCCAATCGGCCACGCTTAGCTGCCAGGCGCGGGGGGCGTTGGTGCCGCGTTGGGGCAGATTGCTGCTGATGTAGATTTGCTGCCCATCGTCTGAGAGCAGCCCGACGCCGACAAAAGCGGCGTCAATCATTTGTTCGCTCATGGTAACAGCTTCCAGGACACGGCCGTTGGGCGGAATGGGCGTAATTACCTGCGTAGCTAATTGCAGGGTGTTGATAAGCTGCTGCACGACGGGCGCGTTGGCCTGCCGGGCGGTGAGCAGGGGGCTGATGGTCTGCCGGTAAACCTGCACAGCCCACAAGGGGAAAATGATGAGATAACCCAGGCGTATCCAGGCGGCAGAGGTATAGGCGGCATCACTGCTGAGGGCAGCGCTGGCAAATTGGGCGATGACGGCAATGAGCATGAACCCCAGCATGAGGGGGTAGAGGGTGTGGCGGGTACGGCCGTCACGCCAGGCCAAACTGGCGCCGTAAGCGTAGGTGATGATTTGCAGCAGGCTCCACACCGTCCATTGCAAGGTGCTGCTGTAGTTGGCGGCCGGCAGGGCCATCCCCCGCCACTGCACGGCGTAGAAGATGTACATGACGCCGATTATCAGCAGGCTGAGGGCCAGAATGACGTTGTTGAGGTGGGGATGGCGGCGGGCGGGCGGTATGAAAGCCCACACAAGGAGGACGGCCGTCACCGTATTAGAAGCCATTTCCAACGGAGGCAGAATGAGGCGGGCGTTGGTCGGATTATTGAGCAGAGCCAGCCCGGCCAGGAGCAAGACAACCCGCAGCAATACCAGCGCGCCGGAAGCTGTGGCGGCGCGCAGTGCGGTATCATTGCTGCGTTCCCGCCACCACTGGCTGATTGATATGCCAAAAACTGCTTGTAAGGCCAGCAGCGTCACCAGATAATAAATAATGTTGCCGGGTGGTTCACTGAGTAGCTGGCCGATTTGTTGTAGTAAGCCCATACTGCCTGGCTCTCCATTTCATGGATAGATTAAATGTCAACCATAGGATAGCAGATACGGCCGTTCATCGCAGTAAAATTTGGGTTAAACCCTGGAACCACGGGAACCACGGATGAGCGCGGATTTTTTAGATTGACACGGATTGATTGAGATTTTATCCAGGTCTATCCGCTAATCAGTGCAAATCCGTGGTTTCCAATCTCCGCTGATACACTGACCAGGCATAGACGAACATGCTGGCGCTCCAGGTGAGGGGGGCTTCGGATTCGTACCAGAAGGTTTTGAGGGGACGGCCGTCTGTATCATACACCTCATGCACCACGCCGTCCCGCACAATGACAAACTGCATTCGTTCCAGAAGCGTTTTGGCTTCGTCCAGGCGACCGACGCGGGTGAGGGCGATGACGTGCCAGCTTCCCAACCACAGCCAGGCAGCAGACGTGTGGTAATGGCCGATGCCGCCCAGCCAGTTTTCCCAGGCAATGTTGGCCCGGCCGTAGCTCCGGTTGGCCGGTTTGGTGGGGACGGGATCGGCCATGCCAAACACGGTCATCTGGTCCAGAATGGAGTTGGCTTGTTCCGGTGTGGTCAGGCCCCAGGCAATTGCCAGTAAATTGCCGTCGCTGCTCAAAATGTCGTAAAATTTGTGGCTGGTACTGAAAAAACCCAGGTCATCTTGCCAGAAATAGCTGGTAATCATGCGGCGCAGGTGGCCGGCTTTGGCGGAAAAATAGGCGGCGTCTTCGGGACGGCCGTATCGTTTGGCCGCCTCAGCCAGCCTGTCTGCCGCCCGCCAGTACAGTACATTCGTATAGTGAATGTAGCCTTTGCGAATGACCGAGTCCGCCCAATCCGTATAGGCGCTCTGGAATAGCAAGCCGGTGTCGTCCTTCGCTTTATTTTCCAGCCAGTAAAAGGCTTGCTTAATCTGCTCCCAATGCTGGCCGGCAAATACCTCGTCTTCATAATGGCACATATAGTTGAGGGCGGCGATGACCAGCAGAGCGTTACCGTCGTAAGAGACGGTGTGATGGGCAGTTTTATATTTGGGATGCAAGGGAGAGGTAATGGGCTGCTGCCGGTCGAGTAAGGAGTAAAAGTAGCGGGTGACGACGCTGGTAGAATGGATTTTTACGGGGAATTGGCCGTCCGGTTTCTGGTAGTGGAAGAACAGGCCCAGCGTTTCTTTGAGGGTGCGGATTTCGTCTAGTTCGATCAGGCCGTAGTTGGCAAAGCCAAAATCGCGCGCCCACGGTTCCCGGAAGTTACGCCAACCGGCACACAGTATCTGCACGCGACGGCCGTCGGGCAGATGACGTTCTTCAATGCCGGCCCGCACATTGGCCGAAGCGATACGCAGGGCCATATCCGTTTGGGACAGACTGGCATCTAAAGGCGGAGTGGGTTGGCGCAAGTGTAAACCTGGTTGATACCATAGACGGCGGGCAGATGTGAACAACTGCCAGGCCGCAGCGCCCAAGCCAAAGGCCAATATGGTTTTGGGCCGGGGCAGGTAGGACAACAATTTAGTGATATTGGGTCTTTTATTAGTAGACATAGTTGTTTGCTGTGTGCTGGGTATGAACGTTTTCATGTATTATGCAGCATCTTTCAAGAATAATGTTGTAAAACGGCTGGCTTGCCGTTCGGCCCAGCCGCTAAAATGGCCGGGGCGGCCTTCAATATAGCCCAGATGACCGCCACGTTGGGTGATGCCGGCGTACAAATATGGGTTGGCTTGTATCACGTCAAAAGGAATATCCTGCGGGGCAAACATGGGATCGTCTATGGAGCGCAGGATGAGGGTGGGAACGCGAATACCCGCCAGATAGCTGCCGGAACTGCATTGAGCGTAATAATCGTCTGCGTCCCGGAAGCCGTGTATGGGAGCGGTCCACAGGTTGTCAAATTCATAGACGCTTTGGGCGGCCATAATTTGTTTCAGGTCGGCGACTTGCCGCACCAGGTCGGCTTTGGTTTGCATTTTGTCACGGATGGAGTTGAGGAACATACGGCCGTACACCCTTTTGATCCCCTTCTGCATTTCTGTGGCGCTTTGGCGCAGGTCAAAGGGGGGAGAGATGGCGGCTGCTGCTTGGAGAGACGACCGTACCCCCTCTCCCCGCTCTCCCAAATACTTCAACGTCAAATTAGCCCCCAGCGAAAAGCCAATCATCCCCTTGGGCACACCGGGACACCATGCTTCCAGTGCGTCTAAAGCCAGAGCCACATCTTCCGTCGCCCCCGCGTGATAAGACCAGGGCTGCCGGTTCATCTCCCCGCTGCACGAACGGAAATTCATCCCCGCACTGCGAATGCCCTGCCGGGCCAGCAGCCGGTACGTCTGGCACATATACCCCCGGCGGGAATGCCCTTCCAGCCCGTGCAAAAGCAGCACCATAGGGGCCGTTTCATCCAGGGGCAGCCCGGCGATCTCCGGGAAATCCAGGTCAAAGAAATCCTCGTCCGGCGTGTCAATGCGCCGCCGGTGAAAGACGATACCTTCCGTCGCCCCCCGCGCATATTTGCCCAGAATCGTTTGAATGTGGCTGCTGCCCATTCCCCAGCCGGGGTTAAAAGGTTCCAGTTTGAACTGATTTGGCATTAGCTTTTTTCATTTGTCTGGTAGCGCTGAGAGCGTCAGCCACATCATGCAGCACTTCTTCTTCCGGCACGTCTGGCAGGCGGGATTTAATACGGTCTATAACCTGGAAACGGGATTCTCTTTCGGCAATCAATTGCTCAAACATATAATTTCTACAACACTCATTGGGCTTTCAACATCAGGTAATTATCAGCTTGCATCCCAATGCTTCAACTACTTTACTGACGGTGATGAAATTCGGATTGCCTTCACTGGTTAGGGTGCGGTACAAATTCTGCCGGCTAACCCCCGCACTTCTGGCAATTTCGGTCATGCCCTTTTTTCTGGCAAGATGTCCCAGGGCATCAATAAAACCTTGTGGCCCATCTTCCTCAAGAAAAGTAGTCAAGTACAACTTGATATCTTCTTCTGTTTCCACATGCTGCGCAAATTCGTAAGGTTTTGTTCTAATAGTCATGTTTTACTTACTTTAGTTGGCTCAATAACTCTTTACATGTTTATCTCGAATTTGGTCCAGCCACTTAGCAAAACCCAGAATAATTCCTATCTGGTACTTTATAGACTGATTGTAACGGTTGAGCGACAACTGGGCAAATATGAGATTTTTCCGAAAGTTTTTCTTGCCATTTGTAATGACAACCTGACTGTGAATGTTCCTTGTCACGTGTACCGGGCGTGATATGATTCTTGTGACGATAGTAACAGGAGTAGTTCATGGCGAAAGATGACGAATTATCCCGGCATTTTGTGGATGCGCTGGGGATCAAAACGGCTTATTATATGGCAGGCGAGCCAAACGGCCGTCCCCTGCTATGCTTGCACGGGATGACTGCTTCGGGGGATGCTTTTCGGGAATTGATGGTCGGGTTGGCCGAGGAACGTTGGTTGATTGCTCCGGACATCCCCGGATTCGGCGAGAGCGAGGCGACCAGCCCCTACGTCTTGCCGCATCTGGTGGAGTGGCTGGCGGCGTTCCATGATGCGCTGGATTTGCCGCCGATGGTTTTGGCGGGGCATTCTTTTGGCGGGGCGCTGGCGGCGGCTTATACGCTGGCTTACCCGGAGGATGTGACCGGGCTGATCCTATTTGCGCCGGCTCTTTTGACGGCGCAGTATTACCCGGATTTTGTCAAGAAGGTTGGTTTGTCGTTGGGATTGGCGGATTTGAGTACGGCCGTATCCCAATCCCCCAGAGTGGTGCGGCGGGTGGCGAAAGCATCTTTTTACGCGCCGGAAAATATAGACGAGGCGGTTATTGAACGGCGTATCCGCGCTTACGAACAGGCGCGCGCTTCGGCAGATGTTTTGAAAGCCTTGAGTTTTTATGATTTTCAGCCGGAATTGGGGCGGTTGGACAAACCCATCTGCCTTGTTTGGGGGGAACAGGATACAGTCGTGCGGCCTGACGATGGTGAGAAGCTGCTGGACTGGCTGCCTCAGGCCGAACTGCACCTTATCCCCGAATGCGGCCACATTCCCTTGCAGGAAAAGCCGGCCGAGTGCGTGGCAATTGCCCGGCAGTGGTTGGGGGATGAGAATGTGAGGGGGTGAGGTGTGAGGGGATGAGGAGACACTGCATAACGTCTCGCGTTTTCACGTATCACGCATCACGCATCAATTGAGGTGTTTTTATGAAAGGGATCATTTCTGTTTTTGGTAGTTCGGCGCCGCAGCCGGGCAGTGTGGCTTATGAAGAGGCGCAGACTGTGGGGCGTTTGCTGGCTGAGGCGGGGTATGCGGTGGCTACAGGAGGGTACAGCGGTACGATGACGGCCGTATCCCAAGGCGCAGCAGAAGCGGGCGGACACGTCATCGGCGTCACCTCCGCTCAGATTGAGCAGTTTCGGCCGTTGGGGCCAAATGGCTGGGTGCAGGAGGAGATTAAATATGAGACGCTGACGGACAGGCTGCTCCATCTGGTGAAGAATAACGACGGTATGATTGTCCTGCCCGGCGGCATTGGCACGTTGTCGGAGATGGCTCTGGCCTGGAGCTTTTTGCAGGTGGGGGAGATTGAGCTACGGCCGTTAGCCCTCCTGGGCAATTTGTGGCGGGAAACCATCGAGCAATTTTACGACCCGCTTTATATTAAGGAAGCGTACATGGCTATGCTCTATTTTGCAGATACTCCGGAAACGGCCGTAGCGCATGTGACTCAATGACCAATTACCCCGTTTTCCTCA
>JAJRTP010000330.1 GCA_024278255.1 Chloroflexota bacterium
CTACATCCATGACCGGGTAGCTGGCACATATGCTTTGCCCAGTCTGGCTGATCTCGTCCAACAACAAGCGCCAGCTTTTTACCCGTTACCGACAGGGGAGTCTGGATAATTTCACCTCCCCTGTTTATTGAGAAGATACGATTTGTGTGCGTGAGACGGGAAAACCTCTTATGGGTTCACGAAAGCAATCGGTTGGGTGGGAACTATTTCTGGCGTACCCGTCAAATCATACGTCATCGCGCCGTCAATACGGATGGGGATGAGTTCGCCCAGGGGCAGTTCGCCGGGGATGAGAACCAAGCCGTCAATTTCCGGGGCGTCCCGGTAGGTGCGGCCGATGCTGATGCCCTCCCCGTACCCTTCAATGAGGACGGGCAAGGTGCGCCCCACCTGCGCCTGGTTGCGGGCCAGGGAGATGGGTTGCTGCACCTGCATCAACTCCTCTAGTCGGGCGGCCTTTACCTCTTCCGCCACCTGGGGAGCAATCTGTGCCGAGGGGGTGGAGGCTTCGTAGGAGTAGGTGAAGGCGCCGATGCGGTCAAATTGCAAATCCTGGACAAACTGTTTCAACTCGGCAAATTCGGCGTCTGTCTCGCCGGGATAGCCCACGATGAAGGTGGTGCGGATGGCGATCTCCGGCAGGGCGGCGCGCAGTTTTTCTACGGTGCGGTAGGCCCAGTCAATGTTGGCCGGACGGCGCATTCGTTTGAGCGTTTCCCGGCTGCCGTGCTGCAAGGGGATGTCCAGGTAGGGGACGATTTGCGGTGTGACAGCCATCGTCTCGATCAGTTCGTCGGTGACGTAACCGGGGTAGGCGTACATGAGGCGTATCCAGGGGATGTGGGGGGCGGCTTGGGTGATGGCTTGCAGCAGTTGGCTGAGGCCGTTTTTCAGGCCCAGGTCGTGGCCATAGTCGCTGGTGTCCTGGGCGATGAGGATCAGTTCCCGCACGCCGGCTTCCTGCAAAGCGACGGCTTCGGTCACAATGCTTTCCAACGGGCGGCTGACGAGGGCGCCCTTGATTTGGGGGATGGCGCAAAAGGCACACGGCCGTCTACAACCATCCGCAATTTTAAGATAGGCGCTGGCTCCTTGTACGGCCGTGCGCAGCACACCCTGTTCATCTCGTCCCACCGTCTCCGCCTCATCCGGCAGATGGTAAAGCGGCTGGGGATGTTTGCGACGGCGCAGCTTGCGGATAAAAGGCACAATGTCCATCCAGCGGCGCGTGCCAATCACCCCATCCACGCCGGGAACCCACTGCACCACCTCGTCCCCGTAGCGCTGGGCCATACAGCCCGCGGCAATGAGCAGTTGATTCTTCCCCTTGAGCGCGGCCAACTCTTGCAGCGCGCCAATAGATTCCTGCCGGGCGCTCTCGATAAAGCCGCAGGTGTTCACCAGCAGCACACTGGCATCGTCCGGGTCCATCACCCCGGAAAAGCCGGCTTTTTGCAGCAGCGCGGCCATACTCTCCGAGTCTACTGTGTTCTTACTGCAACCGAGGCTGAGGAGATAGAATTGTTTTTTCTTTTTTTGTTTACTCATGGGGATTTAGTGTTCAGTTTTCAGTGTTCAGTGGTCAGTAATCAGTTTTCAGTGTTCAGTTTAGCTGAAAACTGAACACTGAAAACTGGAAACTGTCAATTCGTCGTCTGCCAGGATTCTTCTATATTTTCGCCCCGTTCGCCCAGGCGGCCCAGTTCCGTATCGTTGATGGTGACGTAGATGCCGGCGCCGTTGCCGGTGAGGATTTTGGCCTCATCCTGAGCTTCCCATTCAAAATGGTCGTCGGCGCGGGCGATGCCGGTGAAAACCACGTCACCGTCAATGGTCACTTCCAAAAAGCTGCGTTCCAACACGTCTACGATGAGGTTGATACTGTCCATAGGCGGCAAGTTGGGGCGGGTGGGAACGGGGGTGGCGATGATACCTTCACTGGTTCCGGCAGCCTGGGGGTTGTTGCGGGTGGTGGAGGTGAGGACGCTGGAGGGTAAAAATTCGTCGGTCGGTTGGGCTACGGCCGTAGCTGTAGCCTGTCCCGTCAAATCCTCAATGACGTTAGTGATACCTTCCGTCAATTCGGCCGTGCCATCTCCTTGCCCGGTCAGAAGCGGAATAAAACGCTGGGCTGCCAGGAAAATCATCACCAGAAGGGCAGCGATGATAATCAAGCGCAAAATGGATTCGGAATTGAAGCCGCGGCCTGATGGTACTGTGCCAGCTTCTACTTCCTTGTTGACCGGGTTGAAAAATACCGGCTCGTCGGGCAGGGCGGCATTGATGGGCGGCGCTATTGGTTCACTGGCATCTACGATGACAGATTTCTGGCGCGGTTTCCGCTGGCTTTGGGTTAGTTCGTACCGTTCTAGAAGAGGTTCGGGGTCCAAACCGAGGAAGCGGGCGTAGTTGCGCAGAAAGCCGCGCACGTGGGTCTGGGTAGGTAGAAGATCGTACTCGCCTGATTCCAGCGCTTCCAGGTAGCGGGGGCTGATGCGGGTTTCTGCCTGGACTTCGGCCAGGGTCAGCCCTTTGGTTTCCCGCGCTTCCCGGAGGATATGACCGAGTTCGTCCATGTCACAAAAAAGGCCGTCGGTAGATACCAACGGCCGTAAAAAACGCTGAACAACTTGAAGAAATTCAGCGTTTCAGGGTTTTATGCCTCGGCGACTTCTTCGACTTCGAGTACGGCCGTTTCTTCTTCGACCACAATTTCCCCGTCTTCTTCGAGGCTGTCTTCCTCAACGATTTCTTCCACCACCACTTCTTCCATCATAACCGGTTCTTCCATGATGACTTCCTCGCCATCTTCCGATTCGATAACCACGATCATTTCCGGTTGGAATTCACCGCTGAGGCGCACAACCACTTTGTGTTCGCCCAACTGCCGCAGGGGTTCCACACCCACCTTACGGCGGTCAATTTCGGTGCCCAACTCTTCGTTGAGGGCATCGGCAATTTGCGAGGTGGTGATGGAGCCGTAAAGCTTGCCCATCTCGCCGGCGCGGGCGGTAAAGACCAGACGCACCCCCACAATTTGGGCGGCGAGGGCTTCAAATTCGGCCCGTTGTTCGGCCCGGCGGGCTTCCGCCTTTTTGCGCCAAGCCTCGGCCTGCTTCATCATAGATGGCGTGGCTACCACAGCCATACCTTTGGGGATCAGATAGTTACGGCCGTAACCATCCGCCACTTTATAAACTTCACCAGCATATCCTAAATTATCTACGTCTTCTTTCAACAGCACTTTCATAGCTGTAACCACTCCATTTTATATCATTAAATTTGCAGCAGAAGATGTTATCAGACAGGGGGGATTTTGACAAATCTACTTATCGCGGCTTCACACGAATCGTTTTTTTACCGCAGAGGGCGCGGAGAACGCGGAGTTTCTTCTGAAAGATTCCTCTGCGCTCTCCGCGCCCTCCGCGGTTTTAACAATCACGCTGCCGAATCTGCCGTATACACCTCATCCATCGCCGAAAGCAAATCACCAATCTCCGTTACCTCTTCTGAAATTTCCTGACGCAGGCGGCGGGCGCGGGATTTGTCAATGTCTTTGGCGTCTACCAGCATCGTTTGGGAATAAATAGTGCCCAGATGGACCAGAGAATTTTCCAGTTGCAGACGGGCGCGGTGAATTGTGTCATCCAGCTTGTTTAATGTGTCCAATTGGCGCTGTACACTTTCGGCCGTCAACTGTACCTGCTTCTTTACTGCCGGGTTGTCGCTGGTTTTGTATTCGCGCTGCAACTGCTTCAGGCGGGATTCAGCCCGCTTGCGGTCCCGCTCCAGGATGTCTCGTTCCTGCTGATATTTGTCAATGTGCAGCGCCAAGTCATACATGTGTGCCAGCCACTCATCAATCTGGTCGGCCGCTTCCCGAAATTCCAGCATGATGATGGAATCGCCTTCTTCACGCAAAGCTCTTTCAATGCGATTGCGGTAGTCCAGGGCTTCGTTTATTTGTTGTTGCAGCCGTTTGTCGTGCAGGCGTTCCGGTTCATATTCGGAGCGCAGCAGTTTGGCTACGGCTTCTTTGGCAAATTGAGGGTCGGTTATGCTGCTGTAGACGATGACACTTTCCAGAATGGCGCCGCCCAGAAGCCAAAGGGGAGCGGGCACACTGCCAAAGACGGAAATATTCAGGGCGGATAGCGTTGTCAGGATGAGCGTCAGGGCAATGGCAGCCGCACTCTCCGGGCGGGTGATTGCTTCTTTGAAGATGGCTTTCTTGGCGCGTTTTTCTAAGGATTCTTTTGCTTTGCTTGCCATGAGTTTGAGTGATGCGCGTTACTTCCCCAAAGTGGGTATTCTTTTGCTTACAAACGAAGCGTAAACGTTTCCAGCGAAGGCTCAATAACCGCCCACTTTAGCAGTTCTTTTAACTGGGCCGGGTCACTGATTTCGTCTAACTGCGCCACCAGTTCGTCCGGAATTCCCTGAAAGCGCAGGGTCAATACTTCAATAATGTCTTCACGAGTGGATTGTACAATACCTTGCTCAATACCTTGCTCGATACCTTTGCGTTCAATTGCAGTTACATATTGCATTTTATGTGCCTCCTCAAACTCGGTAACCGCCGCCTGAAATTCTGTTTCCAACTCTGGCGACAAGGTCA
>JAJRTP010000331.1 GCA_024278255.1 Chloroflexota bacterium
AGTGGGCGTATTGGGTGCTGGCGCTGTTGATGGTTCCGGCGGCCGTTTACCTGTTCCGTTTACCCAGCCCCCAAACCCGGCCCCGCACTGAGCAGGATTCCAGCGGGCAGGCAGCCTGGCTTTTGGTCCTGTTGATTGCCGTCTTCTTCTTTTTGTACGCAGGCGCAGAAATATCATTTGGCGGCTGGATTTTTAGTTATGCGGTAGCTATGGAAGTGGCCGACGAAGTGACGGCCGCTTATTTGACCTCGGCTTTTTGGGCAGCGTTTACAGTGGGACGGCTGATCTCCGTCCCTCTGGCGGCCCGCTTTCGGGCGCGGGCGCTGATGACGGTAGATTTGTTGGGCTGCCTGGTCAGCGTAGGGGTGATGATGGTGTGGCCGCAGTCGGTAACGGCCGTTTGGCTGGGTACGATGGGCCTGGGACTCTCTTTCGCCTCCCTTTTCCCCACCACCCTCATCCTGGCCGAACGGCATTTGCACGTGCAGGGTAAGACGACGAGCTACTTTTTTATGGGAGCCAGCCTGGGCGCTATGACCATTCCCTGGTTCATCGGCCAGCGTTTTGAGGCAACAGGGCCGCAGGCGACGTTGACGATTATTATGGCTTGTTTGTTGGGGGCTACGGCCGTATTTGCCATCCTCATGCGGCAAATCACCCTCCAGGAAAAAGGGAACCACGGATGAAGTACGGATGGGAGAGATGAACACGGATTTGTATTATTCGGGAAGGGTTATCATATCAGCCATGTAGGGCGATTTGGCAAATCGCCCAGAGGGACGATTTACCAAATCGTCCTACATTGGCCCAAACAGCAACTACCTCCTGTCATTCGGAGGACAGTGCGGCGTCGAAGAAATCGGCCGTGCGGGAGATCATGGTTGTCCAGTCTGCGCCGCTGAAATAGTGGCCCTGGCCGGGGTAGGTGTAGAGAGTGACTTCTTTTCCGGCAGATTGGAGGGCTTTGTAAACGGCCGTGGCCCATTCCGGCGGCGTTTCGGCCAAAGCCGCCCCATCAGCCGTGCCGCTGTGAATCTGCACCGGAGCCGTCACATACTGCAAATGATAGATAGGGGCGATCTGCCGCAGCATTTCCGGATCGCTGGCAGCATCCAGGTAGGCGGTAACCATCTCCGGGGGCACATCCGGCGGAATCACTTCACCCGGATTACATTTGTCGCCCGCTTTTTCCGATTGACCGGGCAGGCAGCCCGGCCCCCAACGAGCAATCAGGTCGGCATCATTGGCGCTGTTGGGCGCGTAGAGGACGGCCGCTTTGACCCGCGGGTCTACGGTCAGCACTTTGGTGGTGATGCCGCCGCCCATGCTGTGCCCCCACATACCAATGCGGTCAGTGTCCGCCTGGGGCAGCGATGACAGAGAGCTAATCAAATTGATAACGTCGGCTGTCAGACCGGTGTGGAAGAAGCTCGCGCCGCTGTCAGAATCGCCCCAACTGCGGTAATCGGAAGCAATGGTCAGGTAGCCACGGCCGTTGAGATATTCCGCCGCCTGCCAGGTCGTTATGCCCGACCAATACGCTTCCCGGTCAAAATAGCCGTGGTTGAGGATGATAGCGGGAAAGGGGCCGTCCCCTTTGGGGATTTGCATGATGCCGGTGATGGTCAATCCATCGCTGGGATAGGCAATGAAGGTACGGGTAAAATGGTCGTTTTCTTCCAGCGTCCCCAAAATACGAATTTCCCCGCTGGGATAGGGACGCTGGCGCAGGCCGTCAATGGTGAAGGGCTGCATCGGGTGGGGCGTTGCTAGGGGTGGGGACGGTGTGGCGGTAAAAGTCGGGGTGACAGTCGGTTGGGGAATGACGGCCGTAAGTGTCATTGTGGGTAATGGGGTTGGCGTATTGGTGGGGCGAATTGTGACGGTTGGGGGAACGGGCGGCGGGTCAAGCTCCGGAGTCGTCGCGTTCTGGCAGGCCCCCAAAAGAAGGAAAAAAGTAAGGAAGATATACTTGTGCATAGAGATATTGTATCACTTCCCCTCCTCCTGTTCCTTTCCTTCCAAGAGTTGCTCCAATGAGGCCAGCCGGGCGGAAACATCCGCCTGCTCTTGGCGAATTTGTTTAATTCCGACCAGAATGTCGTCCAGATTCGCGGAGGTGGCGTCAGACGGTGTATTCAACGTGCTGTTTGTATCACCAAGCTGATCTTGGCGCAGTTGTTTGGCTTCGGTCACAAGATTGTCCTTACCGACTAGGTCATCTTCTGTTTTTAGGCTTTTCCTGCGGGCTGCATCATTATTCTGCCCCAAAAAGAGCTGGGCCATGTAACCAGACAAAACACCAAACAAACCTACGCCGGCAATAATGACAAACATGGCAATGAAACGGCCGTACCCTGTGACCGGATATTTATCTCCATACCCTACCGTGGCCACCGTGACCAATACCCACCACATAGCGTCACTGGACGTTACAATATTGGCGTCCAAAGCTGGCCCTTCCGCCCACAAAATAAAAATAGAGGCAAATTCAAATAAGAAGATAATCGCCAACGTGATGGTTAAAACGGCCGATTCCCCCCGATTGCTGATAAATGACAACAAAACGTGGCTGGAACCCATTTCTCTTAACACCTTGATCGTTCTAACAACATTAAATACCCGGGCTATACTAAAAATGGGGAAACTGCCAATCAGATCCAACCAGCCATATCCATCAACGAAGTATTTTTTGGCTGATTTGACCCAACGCCAGCGAATCACTACGTCCGCCAATAAAATAACAGTCAAGATGCCGTTAGACCAATTGAGAACGCCCCTGGCATAAGGGTTTTTTATCAGGAAAAACAACAAAATATTAAACCAGGAAAGCATGGTGATAATAACAATAAATATGGCATAATTAGCCATCTTTTTAAATTGCAAACTGTTTTCCGCATTATCTGTACTCAACATAGAGATAACCTCGTTATGCTTGTCGCTGCCAGTAAACGATATCAGAAAAATTATAACACGCGCTGTCATTGCTGCCCGGAAATACGTTTATCCCGTTCTTTACCATCTTTCGCAAAATTCGGATAAACTTCCCAACCTATGACGAAAAGACAATTAGGCATTCTGTTCATTCTAGCGGGGACAGGCGCGTCGCTGGCTTCGTTTGCTCTGGATTTGTTAGGTGGCGGCCAATTTGGCGGCATTGGCCCGGCGCAGCAAAAGGCGCTTCTGGCGGCCGGTTTTGTGGTTCTGGTCGGCGTCACGCTTTTACCATTGGGGGACAAACCGGCATGAGTGAGCAAACGGCCGTATCTCCGCGCCATAACACGCTGGACACCCTCCTCGCCTGGCTACCCCGCATCCTGATTGGGCTGGCGCTGCTGGCCTTTATCGGCTACCTGGTTGTGTACGTCATCTACGCCGTCCAGTTGTTCCGCTTCCCGTTTGATTACGATCAGGGGGAAGGGTTTGAACTGATGGACACAATCCTGTTCAGCCGAGGGGAATGGCCTTACCGGAACAACGACGTCTATCCCTTTTACTCATCCAATTATCCGCCGCTGTTTCACGTGATTATTGTGCCGCTGGTCTGGCTGTTTGGGCCGCAATACTGGACGGGGCGGCTGGTTTCTTTTCTGGGGACGCTGGTCACGGCCGTGGCCATCGGTTACGCCGTGCAAAGGGTGGGCAAGCGGTGGTGGATTTCCACCATCAGCGGCCTGGCTTTCCTCGCTTCCAACTACGTTTACCACGTCGGCCCCCTGTTCCGCCAGCATATGTTCATGGTCATGTTTGAGACGCTGGCGGTGGTGCTGCTGGCGGTGACATACGATCGGGAAGAGCGGGACGGCCGTCACCATAACAAGATGCTCCTGGGGGTGATGGTTCTGCTTCTGGCCGCCGGGTACACCAAACAACTGGCCTACGCCACGGTAGCGGCCGTGTTCCTCTTCATGTTCCTGCGGCAGCCGCTGCGAGCGATCAAGTGGGCCGTCCCCTTTGCGGCCGTTACCGGCCTGCTCTTCCTCTGGATCAACTGGTCTACTGACGGTTACTGGTTCCTGAACACAGTGACAGCCAACATCAACCCCTTCGTGCCGGGACAGGCGGAAGGGTTGTTCCGGCAGTGGTTCCGGCTGCATACGGTTTTGACGGTTACGGCCGTTCTCTACGCCATCTACCAACTCTACTTTGAACGCATCTCTCCCTACACCGTCTGGTTCGGCGTCGCCGTGGTCAACAGCATCACCGCCGGGAAGTGGGGCGCGGGCGAATCCTATTTCGCCACAGCCATCGCCGCCAGTTGCATCCTCACCGGCCTCCTCTTCAGCCGCGCCCTCAACTGGGCGCAACGCCACAACGCCGACCCCGCCTGGACGTTAACCATTAACCATTCACCATTCACCATTAAAAATTTCCTGGGGAGGCATCTGTACACGGCCGTCCTCCTCCTCATCCCCCTCCTCTTCCTCATCCAGGCCAACAAACTGTTCCACATGCCCACGCACACGCCCGCGCTGGCGTCCATCGCCCGCGCCCTGGGCAAACCGACCGAAGTGACCATCGCCCCGCAAACCTCCTGCTCCGCCCCCCGCGGCCCGGAACGCATTCCCTACGTGGATTCGGCCGGCGTCTCCCTGCTGGGACGGCCGCCCAATGCCCAGGATACGGCCGCCGGGGAACAAATTACGGCCGCCATTCTGGCCGGAGATACGGCCGCTTTCAGCGAAGACGCCGGATTCAACCTGCGCGCCGGCCGGGACGTAGTGACCAATCCCACCCAACTGCTCAACCTGTACAACAACAACCAGGTTGACCTGACGGAAATGCTCGCCATGCTGGACAACCAGGCCTTCGATACCATCATCCTGCGCGCCCAATTCTACCCGCCGCCCGTCCTGGACAGCATCGGCCAGCAGTATGAAACGACAGAACTGGTACAGATGAACGGTTTTGTTTACTGCATCATGCGGCCCAGAGGCAGTAATCCTGGTTGACTAACAAATCTCAGATTTTACCGCGGAGAGCGCAGAGGACGCGGAGTTTTCTCTCTTGTACAAATCTCCGCGATCTCTGCGTTCTCTGTGGTTTTATAAGTTTTATCAGTCAATCAGGGCAGTAATCGGTGAGCGGTCAGCGGTCAGCCCGAATTGCCCGGAAGCCGCTTCAATGTTAACATGATGAAAAACACCCATCAAGGAATGCGCCGATAATCGAACAAAAAATCGCCGCCTTTGAATTTCTTAAGCCGGCCCTGTTAACCAGATGACAAGTACGTTCCCGGATTGGTTCAATCTTGAAGATTGAACCAATCTTTCACCGATATGATTAATCAGTACAAAATTGACCTGCCTGCCTTCTCCGGCCCGCTTGACCTCCTCCTGCACCTGATTGAGCGGGAGGAACTGGACATCACCGCCATCTCTCTGGCCAAGGTGACGCAGCAATATCTGGCTCAGGTGGAACATCTCAAAGAAAACCGGATGGAGCAGTTGATTGATTTTCTGGTCATCGCCGCTCGTCTGGTTCTCATCAAAAGCCAGGCGCTGCTGCCGCAATCGCCGGTGGTGATTGAAGGGGAAGATGAGGAAGACCCGGCCGAAGCGTTGGTGCGCCAGTTACGCCTCTACAAGCAGTTTAAGCAAGCGGCCGGTTGGCTGGGAGCGCGGGAAGAAGCGGGGCTGCGCACTTATTTGCGAATCGCGCCGCCGCCCAAGCTGGAAAGCCGGCTGGATATGAGTGGTATTACGTTGGAAATGCTGGTTACGGCCGTACACACAGCCCTCGCCCGCGCCCAGGAACGAGAAGAAAGCGTATCCATCATCCAGCCCCGCCGTATCACCATCGAAGGCCAGATTCGCCAACTACAACACCGCGTCAAAACCGGCCAATCCGTTGAATTTCGAGAACTCCTCTCCGAACAAACCAACCCCATAGAAATATCCGTCACCCTCCTGGCCGTTCTGGAACTGATTAAACGGCAAGAAATTCTGGCCCGCCAGCCCGTCATGTTCGGCCCCATTGAAATCAAAGCTAATACGTAGAGATTGGAGATTAGCGCAATCTCCAACTTCCTCGAATCAAGACAATTGCCCAGAATTTGGTTTGATGCTAATATGTCAACATCTTCACACATGAGGTGGAATATGGCAGTTGATTTGGCAACTGAAACAAAACAAATCGTCTCAGACGAACCTGCGACGAAAGAATACAGCGTCATCATTGACGGCGTTATCGAGATGGCAGAGAACATTGATGAAAAATCATTTTTTGACGGGCTGCTTGACGTTATCATTGACTATGTAGAAAAACACGAAGCTCTGGCCGGTCTCTCGATGTCACACAAAGAATACGACGAACTTGACGACGGAGAAGGGGATAGTGAAGAAGCAACCTAAAACCGGAAAAGATTTTGTTCGTTTAGCCAAAAAATCAGACAAAGTAACAAGAATACGAGAAGGAAGAGGGTCGCACGTCATTGTTGAATTTACAAATGGCACATCCATATCCATACCAGTTCATGCCAACAGGCAATTGGGAAAAGGAATTTTACGCAAAATCACAAAGGCATTCAAAGCTGCCGGCGTAACAGGAATCACTTGAAGGAAAACCGGATGGCGTAACTGATTGGTTTTCCGATTATCGTCGCCCGTCTGGTAACGGCCGTAAACACTGCTCTCGCCATCGTCCAGCCCCAATCTTCCCTTGCCTCATCCTCCACATAACATTATACTGCCCGCCGCTTATGAGACTAAAAAAACTCGTCCTGCAAGGATACAAAACATTCGCCAGCAAAACTGAATTTGTCTTTGACGAAGGGATCACCGCCATCGTCGGCCCCAACGGCAGCGGCAAGAGCAACATTGCCGACGCCGTGCGCTGGGTGCTGGGAGAGCAGAGTTACAGCACCCTGCGCGGCAAACGCACCATAGACATGATTTTTGCCGGCAGCCAATCCCGCCCCCGCGCCGGTATGGCCCAGGCTATCCTGACATTGGATAACAGCGACGGCTGGCTGCCCATTGATTACGCCGAAGTGGAAATCGGCCGTCGCGCCCACCGCTCCGGAGAAAACGAATACATCCTCAACGGGCAAAAAGTGCGCCTCAAGGACATCACCGAACTGCTGGCCGCCAGCGGCCTTTCCCAACGCACCTATACCATCATCGGCCAGGGGTTGATTGACCGCGCGCTCTCTCTGAAGGCGGAAGAACGGCGTGCCCTGTTTGAGGAAGCGGCCGGGATCAACCATTACAAATCCCGCCGCGCCGAAACGCTGCGCCGCTTGCAGGAAACGCAGCGCAATTTGCAGCGCGTCCACGACATTCTGGCGGAAATCCGCCCCCGCCTGACATCCCTCAAGCGGCAGGCCACCCGCGCCCGCAATTATGAACAGTTGACCGTTGACCTGAACCATTTGCTGCGCCTCTGGTATGGTTACAAATGGGAACAGACCAAGAAGGAGTGGCGGACGGCGCGGGATACGGCCGTATCCGCCGAAAAAGCATGGCAAACCAGCCGGCAAAAACTGCGCGTCCAACAGGAAAACAGCGACGACCTGCGCCGCCGCCTGCGCCAACTGCAAACCCGCCTCAGCGAAACGCAAAACCAGCGGGACGAACTACGCGACCAACTGGAACAATCCCGGCGACAGGTCGCCATTTTGCAGGAACGCCGCCAATCTCTCCAGCAGCAGCTAAGCGAAATTGAAGCGGAACTGCCCCTGATCGCCCA
>JAJRTP010000332.1 GCA_024278255.1 Chloroflexota bacterium
AGCAGGATGAGGCTGAAGCTGAACAGGCGCACGCCGCCGTCATAGGCAAACATGAGCAGAATCAGGCCGAGGATTTGCAGCAGGATGATAAGGCCGAAGACGATTTTGGGCTGTTGGGGGATGCGCAGGACGCGGTTTAGTTCCAGCCGTTCTCCGGCGATGGTGAGAATGAGGAAGGCCGCCCACCACCAGACGACTTGAAACATGGGCCATTTCCCCAGCCAGATTGTGTTCCCCACCAACCAACAAAGCGTACCTAAAGCCATCACGGCCGTATCCAACCCCGTGTGCCGCTTGAGAATAAGGCCAAACATGATGAGTAGTCCTACACTGCCTATCCAGATCAACGCTGCCCCGGCAAATACATTCAGTCCCGTCAAGATGAGTAAGGCGCCCATGCCGGTAATGGCCGGGCCGAGGTAATAGAGCCATTTTCGCCGGGGTACGGCCGTCATGCTCAAAGCGACCGACCGTTCCAGGCCAATAAGCGTACCTAAAAAGCCGGACACCATCAGCGGGCCATGCTCCACCGGCAAAAGCGGATTCAATGGCGGCCAAATCCAGCCCAGCCGCAAGAGGCCGGCCCACATGCCGGCCAACAAAGACAGTAAGGCCAGCAGCAGGACAGGGAAACGTAATGATAGTTTGGGCATATCTGTTCTCCGCCGGTTATTTTCCCTGAAAACTGGCAAAAGAAAAGAGGGATACGGCCGTATCCCTCTTTTCGGATAATCTTCTCTGGTCAGAACAAATTAATCTTCAATCTGTCCCGTCTCAATACGTTTATTATAAATCGCTTCCAGATTGTACAAATCTTGTTGTAATTCAAAGAAGCCATGCCAATGAGCGTAATCTGGGCCACCCATCATAGCGCCCTGGCGTGCTCGACGGCCTTCATGGTGCCACAGATAATAATAAAGAACCTGGAACTCATCCTTCCACGGATTATCTTTCAGCAAACCCTTGTCGGCCAGTTCTGTGCGCCAGGCGTCAGCTACATCAAAGTACTCGACATTATAAAGCTGCACAGCCTTATCACCCTGGGCAAAGAAGCCATCTGTGTGTAACGAACTGTGGCAAGAATTGCAGACCAGTTTCATCTTCTCCCGGCCTTCTTCCCCATTGCCCAACAGCGGACTCAAGACATCCTCTGAATTACGTACCTCAGACCGTTTGGCCCACAAATTCCAGTAAAGCCGGTCTGTGATATTGTGTGTTGTGTTCAATTCACCAATACCACTCATGTGGCAGGTAGCGCAAGTAGGTGCCCGGTAATCACCCGGTTCCCAGGTATCCGGCGCTGCATCCCAGACCCAGTTATTACCATCGGTCAGATAGATTTGACCGTGCTTGCTGTTCTCAAAAATCTCCAGGTCAGGATGATCCGGCCCCAAATGACAGGAAGCACAAGCATTGGGCTTACGAGCTTCTACAATACTGAACTTATGCCGTGTGTGGCAGGTGGAGCAGTTACCAGTGCTGCCGTCAGGATAGATATTACCCATCCCGGCGTTGGGCCAGGTTTCTGGCGTAGGACGGTTGTTCTCGTCCAACAAAATCTCGGTACCATGACACTGCATACAGCCTGTCTCGCCGGATGCGCCACCGAGCTCGGGATTATCCCGCCCTTCGTGTACTTGTACCAGCGCGTGCAAGCTGTCTTTAGGAATAATTTGATGGTAAGCCCGAAAATGGCCGCTTTCGTTAAATTGTTGGGCTTCAACCGAGTGGCAGCGGGCGCATGTGCTGGGCGGCACTAAAACAGAAATATAAGTATCTGTACCGACCAGAGTTTCATGTTGGGTAGCCATTGGCGAATCGGCGTCTACTTCGTGGCAGTCTATACAGGTGACGCCGGCATGGGCGTGACGGCTGTCTTTCCAGTCGTTGATAATGCCGGGGTTTTCTGTTTTATGGCAGTCAACGCATTCCCGGCCAATTTCCGTCATGCCGCGGCTGACTGCCAGATTATTGATAGTACTTAAATCGCCCACAGTACGTTCAACTTCTATCTGGACAATCTCTGGTGTAGGGGCAATGGCATTGACCGTAGCCGGAGGATTGGCTGGCGGTTCGCTGGAGGTTGTACTCTCTTCTTTGTTGGCGCAAGCTGCCAACAATAAGGTAAGCAGCGCCAGCATAATGATTCCCGTGCGATACATTTTCTTCATAATATATACCTCTCTTTATCCTTCATCTTTTGCTTCTGACAGATATTTATGTAAGTCAGTATGGCCTACGTTTTCATGGCAGGTCACACATTTGTCATCAGTTGTTCCCAGAAAGTACGGCTTATGGGCAATGAGGGCTTTATTACTGGCCATGGTTGCCTTTTCCAGATTGGTATGGCAGGTCAGACAGCCGGAATCGTAGACAAATTCTTCACGATACTCGTGTTTGGCGGCCCAATCTATATTGTTCGGATCACCAAAATTTTCTACCCACAAATCGTGAATACCGGTTTCTGCTTTGGTGTACAGATAATTAAAAGAACTGTCGTGAGGTAGATGGCATTGGGCGCAGGTAGCCCGAACGCCATGGGCATTAGCCCCGCCATGTACATCTGCTGTATGGGACTTTTCAAAGGGATCCATGCTGTGACAGGTTACACAGAATTGGGCATCTGAAGTAGCTGTAATGCTTTCATCAGTAATAAGCCAGGATATAAAAGGCAAGACGATGAAAGCGACGATGCCAACTACAATTAAAATCGGGATTATTTGTCGTTTTTTGAGTTTTTTATTTCCAACAGTCATAGTAGTAGTTTGTCGCTATTTAGTGATTTGTATTTTAAGTAGTAAACACCCAGGCTTCTGGGATTTTTCAGAAGGGGTCAAATGATAACGGCGGATAGATCGCATGTTGCCGTATATGTGAAGAATATCACGATAGGGGCAGATCGTCTTTGCGCTGGCGCAATTAGGGCAGGCTGTTACTGGGAGAAATGTGCTAATAAGGTGATGTACGGGTGTTAGATTTGGGGCAATTCCTGGGCGATGGAAGAAAGGGAGACTGGATTGAGGATGGTGACTTGCTCACGGCCGGATTGAATGAGTCCCAGTTCTTCCCAATGGCGACAGGTGCGGCTGACAGTGTACAGGGTGGTACCGGTCATTTCGGCGATCATTTGGCGGGAATTGGGCAGCTTGAGCAAAACGCCACCGGGGGCGGATTGGCCGTGTTTTTGGCTCAAGCGCAGCAGGGCGTGAGCAATGCGCTGCTCTACCCGTTCGGTAGCCAGTTCGCGGTAGCGGTTTTGCAGTTCCAGAAAGCGGCCGGTGACGGATTTAAGGGCATTCAGGGCGATGCGGGGGTATTGTTACATCAACATCTGCATGGTCTGGCTTGACCAGCCCAAGAGCAGACAATCGGTGACAGCTTCGGCTGTGAGGGGGTAGATCGCTTTTTCAAATACGGAGAGAATAGCCATGTCATCTCCGGCGCCTAACATGTTGATGATGACTTGTTTGCCCAGGAGCGTCGTTTGGGAAAGACACACTTGCCCCTTGAGGATAACGTAGGTGGTTTCCGCTTTGTCGTATTGGTGGAAGATAAAACGTTGGCTGGAGAAGGTGTGCTGTTGGGCCTGGTTGAGTACGGCCGTAAGCATGTCAACCGTTAATCCCTTAAAAAGAGACGTATTGGCTATTATTTGCAGATGTGATGACGTTTGCAGCGCCTGACCATTCGTTTTCATAGGTAATTGTCCCGTTGATATGCTAGAATGGTACGTGGCTGGCTTATGGGAAACAAGGCGAAATGTCATTGAACTCTTTGATAATGATCACATGGCGGGCAGCAAAATGGCAAAGCATTGCAGTATTCCGCCACCCGGCTCCGCTGCAATTTTGCCGCCTTGCCCGCCTGCGTAAATAGAATTGGTTAACTTATCAGAAATAGCTATACTTGAACTATGTCGAACTTGCGAATTCTCCTGGTTGATGATCACGAAGTAGTCCGTGTGGGCTTGAAAACATTAATTGAACGCCATTCCGGTTATGAGGTGGTGGCCGAAGCTTCCTCACAACACGAGGCTGTAGAGAAAGCGTTGCAATTTTTACCGGATGTGGTGGTGATGGATATCCGGCTGGCTGGCGGCAGTGGTATTGAGGCGTGTGAAGAGATTGTGACGGAACTGCCCGATACGAAGGTTGTCATGCTGACGTCTTATGCTGAGGACGAGATGTTGTTCTCGGCAATCCGGGCTGGGGCCGTGGGCTATGTATTGAAGCAGGTGGGGGGGAATGAAGTGATTCGGGCGATTGAGTCGGCGTCACGGGGCGAAGCGACGTTGGACCCGACGTTGACCCAGCGGGTGTTTGATGAGATGCGCCGGTCTATTAAGCAGGAGGAGGCTTCGGCTTTTAATGATTTGACGGCGCAGGAAATGCACGTGCTGGCTTTGATTGCGGAAGGTAAGACGAACCGGGAAATTGCGGAAGCGTTGTATCTGAGTGAGGGGACGGTGCGTAATTATGTGAGCGGTATTTTGTCGAAATTGGAAGTGGCTAATCGGGCGGAGGCGGCAGCTTACGCGATTCAACATCATTTGAAGGATTATTTATAGCGTGATACGTGATATGTGACAATTTGTTCACGTATTATGCATCATTTTAAGATATGGAACGTGATGCGGAAAGGTTGTTTGATGCGCTTTGTCTGGCGACGGTTTCGATTGTGGAACTGGATGATCTGACGACTATTTTTGAGCGTATTGCGGAGACGGCGCGGGAGCTGGTAGGGGCACAATATGCGGCAGTAGCCATGTCGGCGACGGCTGATTTGCCGGAGGCGTTTATTTTTAGCGGTATTGATGAGGAAACGGCCGTAAAAATCCCTCATCCCCCCGAAGCCCTTGGCCTGTTAGGCACCATTACAGAGCAAGACAAACCGCTGCGGATTCCGGATGTACGGCAGGATGACCGTTTTTCCGGGTTCCCGGAGAGCCACCCGCACATGGGTAGTTTTATTGGGGTGTCTATCACGACGGGGAAGAAGGTTTACGGCCGTATCTACCTCACCAACAAACTGGACGAATCCGAATTCAACGAACTGGACGAACGCATCCTTAAAGTGTTGTCCGCCCACGCGGCTATTGCCATTGAAAACGCCCAACTCCTCCAGGAAAGTAAACGCCAGCAAGAACAACTGGAAAACCGCAACAAACAATTGGCCGCGCTGGATCAGGCCACCATGGCCATATCCGGCGAATTGACTCTGGAAAACGTATTACAACAAATTGTCAATGCCGCCCGCGACCTGGTCCAGGCTGAATACGCCGCTTTAGGTGTGCCCAATGCCGAAGGTTACCTGGATGCCTTTGTCCACAGCGGCATGTTCCCGGAAACCGTCGAAGCCATTCCCCATCTCCCCAAAGGGGAGGGGCTGCTGGGGGCCATCGTCCAGGAAAGAAAACCGATACGGCTGCTGCGCCTTCAGGACGACTCCCGGTCTGCGGGGTTTCCTGAAGGGCATCCGCCGATGGAATCGTTTTTGGGCGTGCCGGTGCTGGCTGGCGGCGAGATGCTGGGCAACTTGTATCTGACCAACAAAATGGGCGCCGCGGAATTTTCCGTGGCCGATCAGGAATTGGTGGAATTGTTGGCGGCCCATGCCGCCATAGCCATTCAAAATGCCCGATTGTACGAGCAGGTAGGCCGTCTGGCTATTGTGGAAGAACGGACACGCATCGGTATGGATCTGCACGATGGCGTCATTCAATCCATTTACGCGGTGGGGTTAACGCTGGAATCTACCCGTTTGGTCTTGCAGCAAAACCCGGAAGAGGCGGACACTCTGCTGGAGCATTCCATTAACGCCCTCAATGACACTATTCGAGATATTCGCAACTTTATTCTGGATTTACGGCCGCATCGTTTTGGCGGCGATTTGCAAAAAGGGTTAGGCCGATTAGTCCGGGAATTTCAAGCCAATGCCATTGTGCCCGTCACGCTGACCATTCCGCCGGACAGCATTGAAAATTTGCCCACACCTGTTACCCGCTCCCTTTTCCTGACAACCCAGGAGGCGTTAGCCAATATTGCCCGCCATGCCAAAGCCACGCAGGTCGAAGTGACCTTCAGGCGCACGAATGATCATAAAATTCAGCTAACAATTCAGGATAATGGTGAGGGGTTTGATGTTCAGTCGAAAACATACTCGGTGGGGCATGGTCTCTCGAATATGCGTGCCCGGGCGGACGATTTGAACGGAACCTGCAAGATACATTCTGCCTCTGGCGAAGGGACAACCATCACGTTGACCCTGCCGGTCAGAGCCAGCGACATTTAAGCTTCATCCTCCAATATTTTTGCCACATAATTCAAATAATCAGTCACGGTAATAATGCCTACCAGTGTGCCGTCTTCTACGACGGGCAGGGAACCAAATTTATAAATGCCTAACATGCGGGCGGCTTCGTAGGCGGGGGTGTCGGGGGAGACGGTGATGGGTTTGGGGGTCATGCAGGTTTCGGCCGTTACTGTGCCCAATATCTCCTCATCTTGCCAATGACCATGATCCACCATGGGCGAGTTCATGGCCAGCCGCACATCCCGATCGGTGATCATGCCCACCAACTTGCCCCGTTCCAGCACGGGCAGTTGGCGGCAGCCTTCACTTTTCATGATGCCGACGATGGTGCGCAGGGGCGTTTCCGGGGAAACGGTGCTGGGTATAACGGTCATAAGGTCATTGACGAGTAACATGGGCTTGCTCCTGTGCAAACGGTAGAATGATTTTGTAAATCGTTCCTGGGGCGATTTACAAAATCGCCCTACAGATAGTGTAAAGTGATTCTGCGTAAACCGGGATGGCAAATGTCATGGTTGCAGGATGACTTTACTCCCCGAATTCAGGTGCGATGTGCTTGTTAAGTGTGCCGCACTTTCGATCCTGCAAATAAACCTGCTATTGATGAGTATGCACACTGGCAGGTGATGACGTTTGTCACTGATGAGAGGCGGCTGGTTTTTTGTAAACTTATCTTAAATTTTTGCCAGAATATCACTGTAATCTGTATGAATGGTTTGATGGAAAGAATTCGGGTATTTATCTTAGATAATCATTTGGGTGTACGCCAGGCATTGGCAGCGCGGCTGCAATCTTCGCCGGCTATTGAGGTTGTAGGCACGTCGGGTACGCGGCGCTGGCTTGTTTCTAAAAGGCGTATGACTATACCGCAAGTGGCTATTCTGGGTCTGGCGGGGGGGAATGAGCCGTCAGAAGATTGCCTGATGTTGGTCCGGCGATTGACGCAGCAGGGCACGGCCGTATTAGCCCTGGCTTCTTACATTGATGACCGGGTTCGAGAGAAAATTCTTCAGGCAGGTGCGCGTCGTTGTCTGCTCAAAAATATCAATACGCCGCAGCTTATTGCGGAAATTGAGCAGGTTGCGGCAGAACATGAGATGATGCCGCCGCCCCCTTCCGCCTCCGGCTGGCCGCTTACTCCATCATAGACAAAATGATATTCATATAATTTGCTCTTTCAAAAACAGACGGTTCGGCGACGTGCTGCTGGTTCATCCGGCCGCGGACGGCCGTAATAGAGTCAAAATCATACCGTTTCATAAGGGTTTCCAGGTCTGCTAACACCTGGGCCAGGTATTCAATGCCGTGGTTTAAGAGGGCTGAGGTCATCATGACGACGGCAGCCCCGGCCAGGATACCTTTGAGGATGTCTACGGCCGTGTGTGCCCCGCCCGTAATTGCCAAATCCGCGGCCACGTATTGGGAAATGATGGCTATCCAGCGTAAACGCAAACGCAGTTCCGGTGATGTGCTTAACTCCAGTGTAGGCACCACTTTTTCCGTATCCAGGTCAAAATCCGGTTGGTAGAAGCGATTGAACAAAACTAGGCCGTCGGCCCCCGCCTGATCCAAACGGGTAGCCATATTAGTCATCGCCGTAAAGTAAGGGCCAATTTTGACAGCCACCGGAATTTTGATGCTGGCCCGTACATTTTGCACCAGCTTCAAATACATATCCTCAATCTCGGCCGCAGTGATATGGGGTTTGCTGGCCATATAATAGATGTTTAATTCTAAAGCATCTGCGCCAGCCGCTTCCAGAAGCCGGGCATATCGTATCCAACCCCCGCTGTAATAGCCATTCAAACTGGCAATGATGGGGATGGTAACCGCTTTTTTAGCCTGGTAAATGAGCGCCAGATACCCGTTGGCTCCCCGATTGTACTCGGCCATATTGGGAATATGCTTCAGTTCATCCGGCAGGGCTGACGGCTCGAACAAAGAGGGGAGATCGTAGCCCATTTCCTGTAATTGGATTTGTTCTTCAAATAGTGAGGGCAGTACGATAGCGGCCGCTCCGGCCTCTTCCAGTTTTTGCAAATTATCTACATGAACATTCAAGGGAGAGGATGAGGCGATGACTGGATTTTTGAGGCGTAAACCAAGATATTGGGTGGCAAGGTCGGTCATTTTATCTTCCGTAGAATAATGATAAAGGCGCTTTTGGGAAATATAAATTACAGGTCACATGTGTGTTCAGGCTCTTTTCAGGTAAATAATATCTTACTCATTAAAATCAATCCACTTTCCGTGCTGATTATGGCCCCAAACATTATACTAGATGCGGCGGGGAAAGCAGGCATTGAACAAGGATAAAAGGAACAATGGCGAAACGTAGAAAAAAACAGCAAAGAAAAACGAATTGGCTGGTCATCGGCGTGATTGTCGTGGGCAGCATTCTATTGCTGGTGGGATTGACTGCCCTGGCTTTCCAGGAACCGGAGCAAATGGATTTGGGCAAGTATTGCCAAAATAATCCGGAGAATTGTGTGGTGCGCGGTCCAGCCGATGCTGCCGTAACCATCGTAGAGGTGTCTGATTATGGCTGCCCGCATTGCAAGAATTACAATTTGGATACGGCCCCGGTATTAGATGCGGCTTATGAAGGCGCGCCGGTACGGTGGGCGGTGCTGCCGTTTGCTTTGCCGGGCCAAACCGGAGATTATCCAACGATGGCTACGGCCGTGGCCTCTTTATGCGCCAACGAACAGGGAGCCTTCTGGCAGTTCCACCCCGCTGCATTCAAGTTACAGGATTCGCCCACTCTGTTTAACAGCAGAGAAGGCTGGCTGCAAACGGCCGAATCGCTGGGTCTGGATATGGAGGCGTTCAACAGCTGCCTGGACAATAATAATTACGAAGATGTCATCAGAGCTAATATCAATGCCGCCCAAAATGCCGGTATATCGGCTACGCCTTCATTTTCCATCAATGGCGAAATTTTGCGGGGCAATCAGCCGGTGGATGTGTTCATGCAGCGGATTGATTCTTTTCTAAATTAGTAACCGGCTAACCAGGTAATGACGTCATTGCTTGGTTAGCCAATTAAATAATTCCCTATGAAACAAGATTGGCAGGTACGTGTTATTCAATTGTTGTCGGTGGCTGGGCTGCTGGTAGCGTTTTATTTGCTGCTTTTCCATAATGGGGTGCTTGTAGCTGGCTGCACGGATACCGGGTGGGATGATTGTGGTTCTGTCAGCGGGCCAGGCGCGCCATATGCTTCTATTGGGCCGGTGCCAGTGGCCTTGATTGGCCTGATCGGTTATGTGGTTATTTTTCTGGTGACGTGGCTGAAAGATTGGTCGCCGGTTCGGGATTATTTACCAGAGATATTGATCGGTTTGACGGGTTTTGCTTTTGCTTTCATGCTGTTTTTAACCGGTCTGGAATTGGTGGTTATCCATGCGTTTTGTCGCTATTGTCTGGTTTCGGCTGGCATTGTTATAATTATGCTGATATTGTCCCTTAGTTATTTACGAAATCCTGGTGAGGAGGCGGCATATGCGGCTTGAATTGGTTAGGGATTGGATGACACGGGATGTGATTACGGCCGTCCCCGACACACTCTTGTTGGATGCAGACAAATTAATGCGGGAACATGGTATTCGTCGCCTGCCGGTGGTGGATGAAGACGGCCGTTTGCTGGGCATTGTGACGTATGGCGATATTCGAGAGGCACGGCCGTCCAGCGCCAGTTCTCTGAGTACCTGGGAGATGAATTATCTGCTGGCGAATCTGACGCTGGGCGAAGTGATGACCAAAGAGCCAACCACCGTCACCCCCGACACGATGATTGGCGAAGCGGCCAGCAAGATGCTGCATTACCGCATCAGCAGCCTGCCGGTGGTCGATGAAGACAACCGTGTCATTGGCATCATCACCGAATCCGACATCTTCCGCCTGGTGGCCCGCGACTGGGAACGGTTACAGGCGGAAGCTACTCAGCCGTATGCTCATTACGGGGAATAATAAGATTTCCGAGCCAAACGGTGTATGGCGGAGAGGATGCCCAGCATAATCCAGAAAACCAGGGTGGTTTTGGAGCCGAGAGCCAAGGCATCTGTCAGGCCAAAAATATGGAAGGCAGCCAGAACGGACAAGAAACCGATGGCAAACGGCCGTAATCTTTCACTCCACCGGGCCGTTTGCCAGGCCATAACCACAGCCAGAAAAAACAACGCCAGATAGATAATAAGGCCGGGCAGCCCCACGTCCAAAGCCGTTTGTAAGTACAGGTTGTGCGCGTGAGAAATATCGTAATCTGGGGCTACGTTGATGGGGTAAAAGCGGCGCACCACCCGCCGGTAAGTCCCCAGTCCGGTGCCGGTGAAAGGGAAATCCTGCACGGCCGTTACTCCCCAACGCCACACTTCCTGCCGAAAACCGAGCGATCCCAGATTGCCTACGGCCGTTTGCTGTGCCGGATCATCCCAAATAGATTGTAAACGTTCCGGCCCAATGGCGATGATACCGGCTATTCCGGCCAGCAGCATGAGAATCACAGCGCCCCAGACAAACGGCCGTAACCGATGCGACCGCGGCAAAAACACTGCCCAAAGAATCGTCGCCACAAACACACCGCCCAACCCGGCCAGCCAGCCGGTGCGAGACTGCGTTAGCAGCAACAACGCGGCGACCCCCAGAAACAAAACAGCCCAGATAACCAAACCTGCTTTATGGCGGCGCAGGAAAATCCAGCCCAGTAGCAACGCCAGGAAAAATGGCAAGAGAAAGAGCAGTGTACCGGCCAATTGGTTAGGATGTACGCCCCCGGTGCTGCCGGGCAGAGCAATCAGTCCTGTAGGCAGCACGGCCAAAATTTGGCTGATGGCCGGAATTTTATAAAGCCAGTTGGCGCTGAGGATGCCCAGGGAGATAAAACCAAAACCGAGGAGGATATATACGGCTGTGGCCCCATACACCAGCCATTCCGTTTGCCCCGCCCGGTTAAAAAAACGCCAGGCAGCCAGCCCCAGAATAAGCCCGGTAATCTTCGGCAGCGTCAAATCCGGGTCGGCCGTTACCAGAACCGCCACAATAAGTATCAAGCCAAACAAGAGCAAGGGCACATCGAGAGGCGTTACCGGTGGCAGCGGCCATTTCTTCAGAAACAGCGGAGCCAGCCAGATAAAAATGATGAGCAGCAGCGCCAGAAAAGTAGCGACAAAGGAGACGGCCGGGAAAAGAAGAATTGGGGTGCAAAAAAGAAGGATAATGCCTTCCAGCGCCACACTCAAGCCGTTATGTTGCATATAATTCCTAAATGTCTTTATCATGTAATGCCAACCGGATGGTTTCAGATGACGCAAATTTTACTACGACTGTTGTCATTGGCATAATTTGTTGGAAGTTGCCGAACCGGTTTTCGCTTCTTGACCAATTGAACGATAACCTGTAAAAATGAATTGCTTAGTAAGCGGCCAACAATAAATCGACTATTTGGAAGGACGTTTACTCGAAACCCATTCGCCAATTCTGCCAACTTGTTTGCGAATGGGCGCTTATCATTTGATCGTCGGAGAAGCTCTTTGCGTATATTGATAAATGATCGTCCCGGCTACCGCTTTGTGGTTCAACTCAGCCGGCAGTTGGCTGAAAGGGGGCATACCGTTCTTCATTGTTATGGTGCATTTTTCCAGAGTCCCGGAGGCGCTTTACAGAAAACGGCCGTAGACCCACCCAATTTCGACATTGTAGGTATCCGGCTGGACAAACCTTTTGCCAAATACTCCTTTTTCAAACGCCTGTTTCAGGAAATCAAATACGGCCGTTTATTGGTTAATCAGATCAAAACCTTCCAGCCGGACGTGGTTATTTTTGCCGACACCCCATCTGAAGCGATGTCCCTGGTATATTGGCGTCTACGCCACACAGACATTCGTTTTGTCTTCTGGGTTCAGGATGTATACGGTATTGCCGTCAGCGCGATTTTAGGTAAGCGGCTGTCTCTTCTCGGCCGGGCGGTGGGAAAAATATATATTGGCCTGGATCGCTATTTACTGAAACAAAGCGAACAAATCATTCTGATTACGGAAGATTTTCGGCCGCTGCTGGCAGAATGGGGCATTGACCAGGCCAAAACCCACATCATTCCCAATTGGGCTACGTTGGCTGATGTGCCGGTACGGCCCAAAGACAATGCCTGGGCGCAAAAACATCATTTGGCAGACAAATTTTGCTTTCTCTATTCCGGCACGTTGGGCATGAAGCACAATCCCGAACTATTGTTGCAGTTGGCTTTGCATTACCAGCCGGATGACCAGGTACGGGTTGTGGTGATTTCTGAAGGGCTGGGAGCAGATTGGCTGCAAGAGCAAAAAGCGGCTTATCAATTATCCAATTTAATCTTGCTGCCTTACCAGCCTTATGAGGATTTGTCGAATGTGTTGGGTACAGCCGATGCGCTTATTGCCATTTTGGAGCCGTCTGCAGGTGTATTTTCTGTGCCGTCGAAAGTATTATCTTATTTATGTGCGGCCCGACCATTGCTCCTGGCTGTTCCTCCGGAAAATCTGGCCGCTCGTATTGTGTCCCAAAATGAAGCCGGACTGGTTACGCCGCCTGATAACGCCGCCGCTTTTGTTCGGGCGGCTGACGTGTTACGGCAGGATAAGGATTTGCGACAGCGGTTGGGGAGAAACGGCCGTACTTACGCCGAGACTCATTTCGACATCGAAAAAATCACCGATCAATTTGAAGCCATCATCCGATAATTTACCTCTATCAGTTGGTCGGAATCCAATAGAAGGTCGAAAGTAACATCACTACCGGTAACGGCCGTCGGCTGAGGTACAGCGCTAATAAACTCCGCCCCGGCCGGCAGAGAAACCGTTATTGTTGCCATTTGAGCGCCAGTACCAGCTTGTTTTAACAGAGTTAGCCGATAAGAATAAAGCGACTCATTCGACTGAACCACATTGGCGGGCAGCAGGTAAGTTAATTCATAATCGCGGCTTTGGCCGCGGGGCACGACAATGAAATTGGTAAAAGTAGTAAACCCGCTGAACTCCTGAACTGTTTGCGCTGTTTCATCCCAAACTTTGCCGGTGATTAGTTCTTCCCCCGTAAGTGTTTGCCGGGTTGAATCAAGTAACTGGCTGCCGTCGGGGACGTAAACACGCAGATAGTTAAAGTAACATTGATCGGCAATTTCAATGTACTCTTGAGCTACCGCGTAATCGTCAAAGGTATCCTGATCGCACTTTTCGTCACTGGCAGGGCCAGTGTGGGTGTAACTGATGCGCAGGTGGGTCTGGGGATTTTCGCCCTCCAGCGTGATGTTGTAGGCCAGTTGACGGTCAATGTATATGTTGGCTTTGTTATAGCCCATGGAAGTATCCACTACCATGAGGAAATCCTGGTTGGTTGGGTTTTCCAGACGGCCGTCCCAGTCCAATGCCTCCAAAACAGCCATTACTTCCGGATCGCGCATGTACAATTGCAGATGCTTGGTTTGGACAGCCTGAAACATATTCCGGGCCAGGGTGACGGGGTTTACGGCCGTAATATCTGATTCCAGCCGGTTTCGAATAGCGCCGGCAAATGTGCCTAAAAATGCTTTGCGCGTGAGCAGCCAGTTTTGTTGCGCCTCCTCCGCTTCGGCATGGCTGACCCAGGTACTGCGCAATGTATCAATGATGTTGCCGCTGGTCAGCGTTACGTTAGCTTCCGGGATTTCTACCGGGCCGGTTCCGGCAACCAGCAATTCCAGAAATAATTGGTCAATGGCGATTACGCCGTCAAATAATGTCGGGTCCACATTTTGGCCGTAACTGTACGACGTGATGGCTTGCTCGGCCGATGTGGGAAAGTCAGACCAGAAATTGGCATCGCGGAAAGCGAAAAGTTCCAGCCCCATGAAATCGTATAGAGGCTGGGGGGGAGAGTCATAAGGTTTGCTGCCGAAGCTGTCTATTAAAACAGCATCTTTGAATACCATTTGAGTGATACGGCCGTTATCCACTTCCAACACGCCCACACCTGTCAAAAAACCGCCGGTTGGTCGTAGTTCATCTTCATTTTGGGCCAGAATCAAGTAACGGCGCGGCCCGTCAATGCCGGCCATTTGCGGTAAAACCTGGGCCAGCTTCAGGCCATCCTGCGCCAGCGGCAGCATTTCGTCAAACAGAGCCATCAATTCCTGCGCCTTGCCGGGGAATTGGTCTGCGTTGTCAATCTGACTGCGGGCAGCGGCCACTTTGTCCAGTGATTGAGCCGCTTGTAATAAATCAGGTCGCGCCTGGTCAATAGCGCCGACAAGTTGCGGCAGTTTGGATTCGCCCGTCTCACTCTCGCTTTGCAGGGCAGCCAATCCCGGTTTGAGGCCGCGCATAGCGTAAGCGGCCGTTTCCGTCCCCGCGTCCGCCATATCCATCAGGTGAGGCGCGGCTACCAGCAACGGGCCAACTTTGGGAACCCAGCCCAGGTAAGGGGTGAGGGGCATAAAGACGGCCGTTTCCTCCTTCAACGTCAATACATCCTGCCGCGCCGTCCGTACCATCTCTTCTGCCTGATCCGGATCAATACCGGTCAAGCCGCCCTCCGCCAGCGTTCGCGCTTCTGCCTGTAACTGCCACAAAGAATAAGCCGCCGAACCAATACGCCATACCTTCAATCCGGCCCACAGCAGGAACAGCAATGCCGCCGCCAAGAGCAAGTATTTGATCCAGGGTGTCGCTTTTGCACTGGATTCAGTTGGGATGGTTTCTTCTGCGTTTGAACTCATAATTTAGCGTGAGATGTTTTCCCTCACCTTGTTACCTTGTCAATGTAAAACGGCCGTACCCCTTCATTCATTTCCACAAAACCAGCCAGGTCATCTGCCACCGGCACAGTTAAATCAGGATACTGCGCCTGGATTTGCTGCCGGTACCAGGCAAAAGCAAACAGGTTGTCATCTACAATCGCTACGTCAGGCCGGACGCCTTCGACGTAATGAAAATACCACAGGGCAAAAAGGTCGGGATCGCCCTGGGTGATGATAACGGCGTCCGGGGGCGCTTGCCGGAAGATGTGCCGGGCATACGGCCGTAACCCCACATCGTCTCGTAAATTCTGCCCGTTGAAGTTTAGCAAAAGTAAAAACAGGGGCAAGAGCAGCGCCCAGCCTCTCATTTGCTGTAAAACCGGCAGGAGGAGCAATGTAAGCAGGAGCAAGGCGGGCAGCGTCAGAACGATCGCGTCAGTCTGACGGTAGGTGAAGGCGTAAAACAGGTAGAGTACGGCCGTACCCCCCAATCCCGTTGCCAACTTGACTTGCCCCCGCCGCGCGTACAACCAAAATCCCATCCCCAACAAAACAATGCCCAAAATGGAAAACTGGTTCAGCAGCAGCCAGCCCCATTCCCGCAGGCGGGGCAGCATTTCATCGGTAGGCAAAGCCAGCACGTTCGCCTGATAAATCCGGCCGGAAACCAGCCACCACCAGCCTTGTAAAGTGGCGGGATTACCCCACACAATCGGGCTGCCGGATTGGGCCAGAAAGGGCAGCGCCAGCAGTGGCAGTAATCCCGCCAGCAGCCCCGCGCTCAACTTCAGCCAATTCCGCCGGGGTGTAAACCATAACGCCAGGGGCAGCATGAACAGGGAAGTCAGGTGGGTGGTGATGCTCAATCCCAGAAAAAGGCCGGTGAGAGTGGACGGCCGTTTCCCCAGCAGCGCTCCCAAAAACAACGCCAAAAACAACAAATTCAGCCCGTACACTTCCGCAATAGCCGCCTGACTCCAGACCAAAGAGGAAAAGGCAAAGGTCAAACCGACAGCAACGGCCGCCAGTCCGCTGAATGCAATTCGGCGTCTGAAACGGAAAACGCGCTGAAGCGCGTTAAAACGTTTACCGGCAACATCTCCAGTGCGCTTTAGCGCACTTTCTGTACCAGCCTGGGATTGCAAATCCCAGGCGGTCATCGTGACAACAGCCGCTGCCAGCGCCACCGCCACGGCCGAAAACAGATTAAACCGGTAAGCCACAGAACCAACCGGCAAAAAACTGAACAACTTGCCCAACAAAACGTAAGTCGGGTAGCCCGGCGGATGCGGGATGCCCAAAGTTACGGCCGTCGTAATCAACTCCCCGCCATCCCCGCCCCAATGCGCGGCCGTCAAATCCGGAGCCAGCGTCAGCCAATAGACCGCCAAAGCGACCAAACCCACAACCGCCCCACCAATTACGGCCCTCCGCTCACCGATCACTGATCACTGAACACTGAAAACTGCCCACTGAACACTGAAAACTGCCCACTGAACACTGAACACTGAACACTGAACACTAATCTCCTCCCCGCTGCCATTTCCAATGGGTGCGCGATGTAGCCAGGCCCCCAAAGATGATTTTGGGAATCAGCACTACCAAATGGTAGACAATGGCAAAACTGACAATGAGCGCGCCGCTTTTCAAACCAAATTGGTTGAGCGTGAACACCGTCGTCCCTTCAAAAACGCCCAACTGCCCCGGCGTACTGGGCGGTGTGGTGACAATGCTCAGGGCTGAATCCACTACGGCCGCTTCCGGCAGCCCCAGCGGAATGTTCATTGCCTGAAACAGGATAAAGGGAGCCAGAATCGACAAGAAAATGATGAGAATGGAGGAACCGAGAAGGAGTAAAACCGTCCTTTTGTCGCGCAAAGCAGCGATGCCTTCCAATCCGGACAGTACCAGCGGCATGAATTTATCGCGCAGACGGCCCGGCAGCCATCTCCCCAGCCGCTCTATAATCCGGATGACAAAATCAGTTTGATAAGCCAGCAAATACAATCCCAGCAGAATAATGCCGGCCAAAATACCCAACATCCACCAGTTGCCAAACGCCTCCGGCAAAACAACCAGGGGCACGACAATGGCCAGGAGTAGAGCCAGCATGATCAATTCCAGCGTTTTTTCTACGACCATGGTGCTGAGTGCCCGCACTTTACCGATGTCGGTTTGCTGATCAATAGCATAGGCACGGGCCACTTCGCCCAGGCGCAAAAAGGGAACGGCCATATTGACGTACTGCCCCAACCAGGTAGACCAAAAGAGGGAGGTGTAGGGCACTTTTTCGTTATTGGGCGTAAGCAGCAGCCCCCAGCGCCACGCTTTGACGGCCCCGTTGAGGGTAATGATGAGGAGAGCCAGAAGGATAAAACGGCCGTCTGCCAACCGCATCGCCTCCCCAATCTTATCCAGCCCTACCGTCCGATTCAGAAACCAGATACCACCGGCAATCAACAAAAAGGCAATACCGGCATTCACCCAGGGCCACAACTTTTTGTAATTGAACCTGGCAGGCGGGGTTGTGTCCGATTCCTCTGCGGTCATTTATGCCTGTTTGCGCATGTAAAGGATTATTGTGGCGTAGACAGCGACCAGGAAAATAAGCAGCCCCAGCAGAAAACCGGCCCACATAATGAAATTATTCCCCAACCGGGTGCCGGATGAAATATCCGGAGGTAACTCTGTGGGAATGGCTGCGGCCGTTGGCTGGGGATTGTTCCCGACGCGGGGCATAAGGGTGGCGGTTGGTTCTGTGATGGGGATATTTTCTACGGGATAAGCGGTAGCTGGCTGGCTGACGGCCGTTGGCGGGCCACCCGGATAAGCCACCCCGGCTGCCAATGTAGGTGTTGGCCGGGGGCCGGGATACGGCGTTGTTTGTGCAATTGCCGGTTGTGCCCAGACAGCAATACCGGCCAAAATGAGGAGGACAAGCCAGACGGCCGTACTCCCCAGCAACAATGATTTATTCAGACGAAGATAATGTTTATTCATGTGATCGCTTTTTAAAACTGGTATAGAAATTGAATAGACTAAAAGCGGTGAATACAGCCCACACGGCCGTTTCCCACCAGCGGGTACTCGTGCCCATCAGCCCCAGGCCAATCAGGACAAAACCAAACCAAAACGGCCGGGAAAATGACGGCCGTTCCAACTGAGTGCGTACAGACGTACCTTCCACCTGCGCCTGCCAATAATGATAACTAAAAGCAGCCAGCAAAACAGCCGCCCCCAAAATCCAGAAACTGTTAACCAGCAGTGCAGTCCAATCAATCATAGGTATAAATTAGATTGGTTCAATCTTCAAGATTGAACCAATCTGTTCTCCATTAACATGCTGCCCGAATTGTACTGTTATTTCCCAAAAGTGAACAGTACGCCCGCTCTATGATAGAATTACAAAAACACGGATAACCCAGAGACGACAGATTTTCCCGGATTTTGTCTTTATCCGTGAAAATCCGTTTGATCCGTCCCATCCGTGTATCTATTAAAGGAACCTTTATGGCTAAAAAACATTCCCAATACGTCTGTCAGAATTGTGGTCGGGTCACAGCCGCCTACATGGGCAAATGCCCCAAATGCGGCGAATTTGGCACGATGGTAGAAAAGGTGCTGGTGGCAGAAACGACGGGTACGGCCGTCAAACATGCCCGCGCCATTGGCCGCCCCGACACCAAACCCGTCCGCCTGGCCGAAGTGACGGCCGACGGCTTTGACCGGCTCAAACTCCCTCTGGCTGAATTTTCCCGCGTTTTGGGCGGCGGTATTGTGCCCGGCTCCCTCATCCTCGTCGGCGGCGACCCCGGCATTGGCAAATCCACCTTACTGCTGGATGTCGCCGCCCTGGTAGCCAACCTGCACGGCGTCACCCTCTACGTCTCCGGCGAAGAAAGCAGCCGCCAGATAAAAATGCGGGCTGACCGGCTGGGCTTGAAAGCGGACGACCTGTACCTGGTCACGGAAACTCGCTTGGGCAACATCTTCCGCCACGTGGACGACCTCCAGCCCCGCCTCCTCATCGTAGACAGCATCCAGACCACCTACGCCGAAGATTTGACCTCGGCCGTGGGCGGCGTCAGCCAGGTGCGGGAATGCGCCAGCCGCCTGCAGGAATTAGCCAAAAATTCCGGCGTGACGGTTATTCTGGTAGGGCACGTCCCCAAAGAGGGCAATATTGCCGGGCCGCGCGTTCTGGAGCATATTGTGGATACCGTTCTCTATCTGGAGGGCGATCCGTTCCACCGCTATCGCCTCCTGCGCAGCGTCAAGAACCGTTTTGGGGCTACCAGCGAAGTGGGTGTCTTTGAGATGGGGGAGAAGGGCATGGTGGAAGTGCCCAATCCCTCAGAGGCATTTTTGGCGGAGCGGCAGATCAACGCCCCCGGTTCCACCATTGCCGTGACGATGGAAGGGACACGGCCGTTACTCGTCGAAATTCAGGCATTAGCCAGCTCTACCACTTTTCCCAACCCGCGCCGTACGGCCAACGGCGTAGATTACAATCGGCTGCTGCTTATTACGGCCGTTCTCATGCGCCGCGTCCGCCTCAAACTGCACGACAAAGACATTTTCGTCAACGTCATTGGCGGTCTGCAAATAGACGAACCCGCCGCCGATCTCTCCGTGGCCATCGCTATTGCCAGCAGCGTCAAAGACCGCCCTGTCCATGCCGATATGGCTTTTGTGGGTGAAATTGGCCTGAGCGGGGAACTGCGGGCTGTCAGCCAGTTGGAATCCCGCCTGAAAGAGGCGGTGAAGCTGGGCTTTAAGCGCTGTGTTGTGCCCAAAACGGCCGTGCGTCGTCTGACCAATACCCCCAAAGGTTTAAAACTCATTGGCTGCCGCAATCTGGTCGAAGCCATGGATGCCGCTTTGCTGCCGGCCAAATAAACAACTCTGATCGCTTATATTATGGGGGAGATAACCAGCCATTTTGCGCGGCCACAGCGATGGCGGCAGCGCGGGAATCTACACCCAGCTTATTGTAAACGCTGGTTAGATGGGCTTTAACCGTGCGCTCAGTAATGCCCAGTTGTAAGGCGATGCCCTTGTTTGTTTCGCCAGCGGCCACGGCGCGTAAGGTTTGTAGTTCTCGTTCGGTTAGAGGATTGGCAGGCGTGGCAGACGGCCGTTTCCCCCCAGCCTGTGTATGGGCCAGCAAACGACTCATCACCTCCGTCCCCAGCAAAGATTCCCCTTTAGCTGCCGCCTGAATCGTATCCAGCAGCGTTTGGCGCGGTGTATCCTTCAGCAAAAACCCTTTGGCCCCCGCTTGCAGCCCGCGCAGCATCAGATCGTCTTCGTTGTACGTGGTCAGGATGACGATAGCCACCTGGGGATAGTCGCGCTGCAAATGTTCGATAGCCGTCAGCCCATCCATCCACGGCATCCGTAAATCCATCAGCACCACATCGGGCAAATGGGCGGCGACAAGTTGAATGGCTTCAGCGCCATCAGCCGCCTCGCCAACGACCACCATATCGTCAGTCGTTTCCAAAATCAACCGCAACCCTTCGCGGACAATGGAATGGTCATCGGTGATTAAAACGCGAATAGGTTGTGTCATGTGGATTCCTCAGAGATTGGTTCAATCTCCAAGATTGAACCAATCTGACCGTCCAACGGCAGGGTGATAGCTAGATGGGTTCCTTCTCCCGTATTGCTGCTGATCGCAAATGTGCCGTTTACCAGGCGTGCCCGCTCCCGCATTCCCAGCAAACCGTAATGTCTGGCACGTACGGCCGTGTCCACGTCAAATCCCACCCCATCATCTCTCACGTCAATATTCAACGCATTAACCGATTGTGTCACATCCAGCCACACATTCTCTGCCTGTGCGTGGCGGGTGACGTTGGTCAAGCTTTCGCTGATGATGCGTTCGGCATGGTCCGCGATGGCGGGGGAGATCAGTGTTTCTGCCGCCAAATCCAGTGTGAGGTGACAGGGGATACCCGTGGCCTGGGTGAAGCGATCAGCCTGGCGCTGGATGGTTTCGGCCAGTGAACTATCTTTCAGGCGCAAATCGTCAATGGCGGCGCGGGCATCGGCCAGGGTGCTGCGGGCGCGTTTCATGCTTTGCTGGATGATGGCTTGGGCGCGGGGGACACGGCCGTTTTCCAAATGCGCATTCGCCGCTTCCAACTGCAAAATCAAGCCGGCCACCCCCTGTACCAGCGTATCGTGCAGTTCCCGCGCCATACGCTGCCGTTCCGTCGCCAACGTTAGGCTCCTCACTTGCGCCGCATAATCAGCCAACTCGATGTGGGCGGTCTCCAGTTCGGCCAGCAGCGCTTTGGCCTGTTCACTGGCATCCAGTTGTTTCCGGTATAAGACCATAAAAATAATCAGCAGAAGCATGGTGGAGAAGGTAGGGGAAAACCACTGGGCTGCGGTATCTAGCCCGCCAATCAAGAAATAACTGCCAACCAGCAAGACCAGATAGCCAATGGTGCTGACAAATGCCAGCCGCGTCAGACCATAAGTGCCGATGGTTTCGCCAATCATGGCCCCGAAGAGGGCCAGCGAGAGGGTGGGGGAATCGGCCAGCATAACGAGACTGAACGCCAGGACAGCTTGAGCGGCCAGATACGCCATCGCACTGCGTTTATGAAGGGCGGCATAGGGGCTGAGCCAGTGCAAGGCGATGTGCAGGGCCATCAAGCTGACAAAGGGAATGAGGCGGAGGGGTGCGTGCAGGCTGGGGGTGGTATAGATGACGAGAATGGCGACGGCCGTCAACAGCAGCGTCATCACCATGTAAAACGGCCGTCCCTCTCCCATCTCTGCCCGCTGTTCAGCGGTGGGATGGGCGATGAGCTGCCATAACTGCCCCAAAATCGCCGGTTTTGCTGTCATGATGCTTCTATTTTACCTGTCACCCTAAAAGAGGCGTAATCCAATCAGAAACGGTACCAAAACCAGCAGGGCCAGCGCCGGATGCCCCCGCCGCATACTGTTGTCGCTGTCCCAACTAAACAGATACAGGGCCAGACCCAGGGCGATGAGGCCGCTGGCGGCCAGGACGATGACTGATCCCCAGGGTGAAAAATCGGCCGTGCCCCCCATTGCCAGCCCATTATAAGCGTTCATGGCGTGGGTGGAGGGCAGTAATTGGGCCGCGCGTTGGGCTGCTTCCGGCAGCAAACTGTAGGACAGCATCACGCCGCCAATCAACATGGCGGGCAGGAAAATGGCCTGGGCGTACAGCACCGTCAGTCGGGTGCTGGAGGCGGCCACGCCGATTAAGATGCCGATGCCGGTGCAGGCTAAAAGGGTAGCCAGGGATACGGCCGTAAAATTTCCCCAATTCTCCGGCGCGGGGGCATCAAACAGGACTGGCGCCAGGACAGCGATGAGGCCAATGACGATAATCATGTGCAGC
>JAJRTP010000333.1 GCA_024278255.1 Chloroflexota bacterium
CTTCCATCACCCCTCTTAATCCGGCCGTAGGATTTTGTGGTTCCAGATTGATATTGTCCGTGATATTTTCCAGGAACGTGTCAATGCGGCTGGTCACATTAGGGGTCCACAACGGTGTTCCTTTATAAAGCCAGCGCGCCAGAATACCAATATCATCCACCATATCCATAGCCACGGTACGCAAACGTAATTTCAGATGTTGTCCATTCGAGTGAACCACCGTGGTGTGCAGGGAACGGTATAAATTTTCTCGCGGCGCAGCGATATAATCATCAAATTTACCCGGGACAGGCTGCCATAGCTGATGCAAATAGCCTAAAGCCAGATAGCAGGCCGGCATTTCATTCACCAAAATGACCAGGCGCATCGTCTTATCCATATCGTGAATGGATGCCCCATTTTCGCAAAGATCGTTATAAATTGTGTAGATATTTTCTGGGGCCGGCCGTACATTACGCACATCAATACCCGTCTGCAAAAGCACTTCAAAAATTTGACCGCTAATCAGTTGAAATGTCTCCTGCTGATCCTGCAACATTTGCTCACGCTGCTGCCGGATGATTTCGTAAGTCTTGTTGTCCAGAACCTTTAGAGAAAGGAACTCCAATTCGCTTTTCACCTTCCAGATACCCAGCCGGTTAGCTAAGGGGGCGTAAACTGCCAATGTTTCTTTAGCCTTATATTTCTGGCGTTCCGGAGAAGTGGCGGAGATGGTGCGCATGTTGTGCAGCCGGTCAAAAATTTTGATGATGACAGCCCGTATATCGCGCGTCATAACATCCAACAGTTTGGCCAAAGCTACATCCTCTATTTCTTTTTTGGACAAGGTTTTACCGGTAGCTCTGTCTTTGGTGACATCTTTTAATTTAGTGACACCATCTACCAGCAAGGCTACTTCGTCGCCAAACTGATTTTTGATTTCGCCCAGAGTAATACGGGTATCTTCGGCCACGTCATGCAGGAGAGCCGCAATAATGACTTCTGCTTCCAGTTGATATTCAGAGATGTAGTAAGCAACAGTGAGGGGGTGAGTAAAAAAAAGCTCGCCGGACTTACGGCGTTGATTACCGTGCGCCCGGCGAGCGAGTTTGTAGGCTTCTTTTACGCGGCAACTGTCTTCGCCGCTAAGATAGCTATCAATTTGTGAAAAGAACTGCTTTCTATCAACCGAAATCGTGTTACCCATAACCGGAATGATAGTTCAATTTTATAAAAAGCAAAGAAAATTCAGTTTTTTCTAAAATCTACAAACCGGTAGCCTACGCCGCGTTCGGTCAGGATATATTGGGGATGGGCCGGGTCTTTTTCTATCTTTTTACGCAGGTAGTTTATGTAAAGTCGTAGATAGTGGGTTTCATCCCGGTATTCATAGCCCCAGACTTTGGCCAGGAGGGTGTCGTGGGGGACAACCCAACCGGCGTTTTGGATGAGGGTATTGAGCAGGCGGTATTCGGTGGGGCGCAGATCTATGCGCTCTCCTTCGACGATGACCTGGTGCCGATTGAAATCTATGGAGAGGTGATCATCAATGCGCAAAATGGTGCGGGGGGGCGGGGCCGGCCATTCAGCACGACGGAGTACGGCCGTAACTCTCGTCACCAACTCCCGCGGACTAAACGGCTTTGTCACATAATCATCCGCACCCAGCGTCAGGCCGCGAATTATATCCTCCTCATCACTCTTAACCGTAAGCAGAACCACAGGAACAGTAGAAATTTCCCGGAGCAGTTTGAGCGTTTCAAAGCCATCCATTTCCGGCATCATCACGTCCATAATAACCAGATCGGGCGTATGCTGCCGCACCTGTTCCAGCGCCTGAACACCATTTTCCGCTTCAATGATCTGGTAGCCTTCCAGCTCCATATTCATGCGGATGAAGCGGCGCATACGCGCCTCGTCATCTACCACCAGGATCAGGCGCGGCACTTTTTGTTCCAGAGAGTCGGGCACTTGTTCAATCACGGACGAAACTCACGACTTCTTCTACTTCACCGGACGGTAAAATCTGCACAAAATTGACGCGGTGCCAGGGAATCATCATACTGGTAACATCTTCATCCAGATAATGTAAATCTTTCCCATCCCGCAGCCGGGGATTATTGACCAGCAGGAATCTGCTGCCCTGTTCCGGCATTTTTTCTATTTCGCACTCTACAGGGTCTTCGTTGTTGATGTGAACGACTACTGTAATCATAATTGCTCCTCACAAGTGCAAGGCGATTTGCCAAATCGCCCTACGGATTTTTCCATAATTTTAATCAAAAAACAGGTGGATCAGCAAATCGCCAAAACGGATTTCATCCCCGCTGTGTAAAGGGTACGGCTGCTGGGAGGGGATGCGGTAGGTGTTCAGGTACGTGCCATTGGTGCTGTCCAGATCAATCAGTACCAGCCCGTTGTCGGAGGCTTTGATGACGGCATGAATTCTGGACACCCCCAACTCGGCTGCCTGATCATCGGTCAGATCGAGTTCCAGCACCGCGTCGGGGGTGCTGCGTCCGATCCGAATCTCATCTGCCATGTCCAACTGTAACCGGCGCCGGCTGCCGGGGATAACGATGGTGATTTTGGTGGGATTGGCGGTTGTTTGAAGATTGTCTGGGGACAACGGCCGTGGCGGGGCATGGAAGGCAAATTCAGAAAAAGGCAGCACATCTGTTTCTACACTGCCAGACTCATCCAGCATAAAACCACCGCACTCGCTGCAAAACAAAGTGCCGGCAATCTGTTCTGCGCCGCAATCCTTACACTTATTCATCTTCGTCCTGGGGAATTATTTGATTAATCAAAGCGCGCGTACCATATTTTAAGGTTTTGCGCCCGGCCAAAGACATCGTACCCGCCTGGCTGATGCGTTCCACTTCAACAGCAGCGTGCTGCGCCAGTTCCGGCTGGCCAGCTTCCAGCAAGCGTGTGGACAGGTGCTGCATTCGGGTGGCGGCCACATCCAGACGCCCAGCTTCCACCTCTTCCCATACCTTCTCATTCATGCGGTACATATTGAGTGCCCGCACCGCCTCCGTCAGATCATCCGGCGGTAAAGTCTGAGCGGCTTCTACCAGGACATAAAGAGTGTAAGGGCTTTTGATGGTGATGTCCCGCCCTTGATTGGGAATGACGGCCGTAAAAGTCAAAGGTATGGTGATCCGTGTTTCGGCCGGCTGCGGATTGACATTAATTTCCAGCAAAAAAGAAAGCGGCGACCGGCTTTGCACATCGCCCAGTTCGATTTCCTCGCCGATTAACGACAAAGGCTGGGCAAATGGCTGCACCTTAAAGCCAAATCTCACCGTCAAGCTGCTGGGAAAGTTGTTTTTCAGGCGTATATTTTGCGCGTAAACAGCCCCCAGTCCTTTGATTCGTTTTTGCAGATAGTTGATGATTTCGCTGGGGTCCTCAATGTAACCGGACTGACCGCCGGAAGGCGTTACCAGGGCGTCTAAAAACTGATCGTTCCATTCCGAGCCAATACCAAAAGCGCTAAAGCCGATGCCTTCCTGCGTCACTTGTTTGGCCAGGTCAAGGCATTGGTCCGCATCGCCATAGGTATGCCCGTCGGTCAACAAAATAAGCTGGTTGACACACTCGTCCGAATTGGCCTTGCGCAGTTCTTTAACACCGGCGTATAGTCCCTGGTAAATTTCGGTGCCGCCGGAGGCCTGGATGCTTCTGACACGGCTGACGATGGGCATTTTGCGGGTGACGAGCGTAGCGTCCACCACCACTTCGGCCCGGTCGCTGAAGCTGATGATGGAAAGGGTGTCGTCGGGATTGAGTTGCTCGACGAGAAGTTCTACGGCCGTTTTCACACAATTCAACCGGTTGCCCTTCATAGAAGTGCTGCGATCAATGACCAGGCTGAGGTTTAACGGCCGTTGCTGGCTGCTTTGCTGCGGCGGCAAAATATTCACCAGCAAATACAGCATCTGGCTATTTTCAGAGACTTCTACTTCCTTCCGGCTGGCCTTCACGTCCACACTCAGCGCGGTGGAAGATGTTTCTAAAACGAGGGAATCATACGTGGCGCGGCGGGCGGGATCATTCAATACTTCATAGGCATTGAAGATACGCCGGAATTCTGTATTTGTGGCCGGGTCTCGTTGTTCGGCGGGAAAAGCGGAACGCAGTACGGCAAATGCCTCCCGAATTTCTTCTGTAGAGGCATCAGGGGACAAACCGAGTACTGCGTAATAATCAAATTCCTGGCTCATTGATTAGGTAATTACCAATTACTCAATGACTTAAAAACCAAACTCTACGACAACGGCCGTAATATTATCCATACTGTTGGCTTCCACAGCCGCCTCATACAATTCACTGGCTATCGCTTCCGGGTCAATCTCCTGTTCCAGAATGCGCTGTAACTCCTCATCCGGCACCTCACCGCAAAGGCCGTCGCTGCACAACATCAATTTGCCTTCTTTGGGCAGCAAACGCAGATATGTATCTATTTCCACTTCTTCTTCCTGACCAACTGCCCGAATAAGTACGTGGCGATAAGGGTAACTGGTGGCTTCTTCAGCCGAGAGCTGGCCTACATCCTGCAAACGCTGCACCAAAGAATGGTCGTTAGTGACTGCCTGGAATTTGCCATCGGCCAGCAAATAGAGACGGCTGTCACCTACGTGGGCTACGTGCAGCCGCCGCCCCAACAGCAGCGCTACCGTCAAGGTGGTGCCGCTGTCCACTTCCAGATCGTCCTGGTAGACGGCCGTATTCGCCGTCTGTATGGCATCAATCAAAACTTCCTGAATAGGCACCTGTACTGGCGGTCCGACATTTTCCAAAAGCGGCAAATAAATTCGATTGAGAATATGATGCGCCGCCACTCGTGACGCGATCCGGCTGGCTATATGGCCGTTTTTGTGCCCACCCATACCATCAGCCACAATATACAACCCGAACGGCAGCATCTTGAAATGCCCCCCGGCGGCCGAAGTAAAAGCCACATACGCATCATCATTGCGTTCCCGCACGCCCACTTCACAGCGCACAGCTACTTTGATGAGCGGTTCACGGGAGGATTGGGGCTTGCCAATGCCGGCAATAATAGCCGGCGTCTCAAATTCCTGTATCGGTATGATGGAGATAGGCGCTGTATCAGGCGGGTATTCCCGCGTTTCCTCTGTTGACGACGTGTCGCTCTCTTCTTCCGGTACCGGAGAAGAAGGCGTTTCTAATTCGTCTGATTCTGAAAAAGATGCTGTTTCATTCATAAGTAATTTGACAATGTTAGATTTAAGGGCTGAGAGCTTTTCTCAGCCGAGATTTACGAGAACGAGTTCGATTATCAAGATGTTTGACAATTAACTCGGCCGCTTGTTGCGGTGACAACTGTGGCAAAGGCATAGTTGCCCGCA
>JAJRTP010000334.1 GCA_024278255.1 Chloroflexota bacterium
GAAGATGCCGGGCAAGCGCAAAAATGGCGCACTGCCCGGCGTCGCTTCCTGAAAAACCACGTTAACCGCTGGCTGCCCAAAGTGGCCCGGCAGTTGGCGCAGTCGAATGATAGCGCCTGGGCGGCGGCAGGATTGTTGTTAACGGCCGTACTCACCCTGCCCAATCGTTCCCACAGCAGCCATACCAGGGCTATGCGTGGTTTGCCAACGCTGACGGCCGTAGCCGACTGTACGCTGTGCGGCTTTTGCGCTCAAATCTGCCCTACTCACGCCCTACGCATCGCAGAAGACAAGCAGACGACGCGGCTGTATTTGTTGCCGGAATCCTGCATTCACTGCGGCAAATGCGAGGCAGTGTGTGATGAGCAAGTAATGGCGATGGATAGAGATTCGAAGCCTGTCGAAACGGCCGTGCTTCTGCGCCACTCACTCCGGCTGGCCTGCCCTCGCTGCGGCCAGGCCACCGTCAGCCAGGCAGAGATAACCGCTATCGTCTCTCGCCTGGGCGAACATCCAGCCTGGCTGGATTATTGCCTGAACTGCCGCTGAAAAACGACTAACGACTACCAAACTAATGACAGGAGACCAACCATGAACTTTCCAGATACACCTTTTTTCCAGATTTTGTATGCTATCATTAACACACCGGGCATTGGTGGAATTATCGTGATCGCGTTGGGATTGAGCATGAGTGTAGCTATCTTTTTCACCTTGCGCTGGATTGCGCACGGTAGTCAGGCCGAGGAAAGCGCAACTTACGCTTACCCGACGACAGCTTTACATGATCACGAGTAAGCAGTGTTCAGTTAGCCGGGCTAACTGAACGTTGCACAGTAGAGTACAGGCGATGAGATGGGAAAGTCACGGCCGTTTCGGGCCAATTCGCGCCAGTTTACGGGCGAAAGTGACTTTAGGCGTCTTGCTGCCTTTACTGCTGATTTTAGGCGGGATTACGGCCGTGCAATTGTGGCGGCATGAAACGGCCGTCCTCAACAGCGCCGCTCTCGTAGCCGCCAACGCCGGCCGTGTCATTGAGGAAGCCTTGCGCCACGAAATTATCGCCAACACCATTGCCACCCACTTCGACACCCCCCCTGGCATTCTGGATACGACCACCGAAAATGATGATTTCCGTGTCGCCTACCTGTTAGACACTGAGGGAAATATTTTGTTCGCACCTGGCGGCGTCGGGGTAGGCGCCCAATTGTCTAACGACGAGCCGGAATGCGCCCCCTGCCATCGCCTGGCAGAAGAAGAACGACCAGCCAGCATCGTCGTGGAAACAGAGGGGGGCGAGCGCGTCTTCCGCAGCATGATTCCCCTGGAAAACACGCCGGAGTGCGCCGAATGCCACGAGGGCAGCGAACCGTTAGCTCTCCTGATGACGGACACCCCTTTGACCGCGCTGGAAGCCACACTGGCGGCCGATTTCCGGGAAAATTTACTCTGGTTAGCCAGCGCCGTTCTCATCAGCGTCATCGTCGTCAACGTGGCTCTCAACCGGCTGGTATTAGACCGGTTGCATCGTCTGACCCAGGCGCTAACCGGGTTTGGGCACGGCCGTCACGATTTACGCTTGCCGGAAGATGAACCGGATGAAATCGGGCAGTTGGCCGAAGCCTTCAACGAGATGGGCCGGCACGTGGAAGCGGAGGAAGTCGAAAACCGCCTCCTTTCAGAAGACCTGCGCCAGCAAAGTGCCCTGCGCGGCCAACTGCTGGAACGATTGATCACTGCCCAGGAGGATGAACGCAAACGTTTTGCCCGCGAGATTCACGATGAGTTGGGGCAAGCAATGGGCGGGCTGGCCTTGCAGGCCGAGGTCTTACAGCGGCTCTTGCCAGCCCACGACGAGAAAGCCCAAGCCCAGTTGGCCCAAATTAAAGCACTCATTACCAGTACGACGGATAGCATGTATGATATGATCCTGGCGCTACGGCCGTCTGCCCTGGATGATTTGGGTCTGGCCGCTGCTCTCCGCGCCCACGCCGACCGTGCCCTGGCACATACAGATATCCAGTTTGAGATGGACACGACAGAGTTTTACGGCCGTCTCCCCTCGGAAATGGAAATTGCCCTGTACCGCATATTCCAGGAGGCATTAAGCAACGTCATCCGCCATGCCAGCGCCAAGCACATTCGTTTCGTCCTGGCTCAGCGGGACGGTTGGTTTGAAGGCCGGATCGAAGATGACGGCCGGGGCTTCAATCCCGACGACATCCACGGAGACGGTGCGGAAACGCGCGGACTCGGCTTGCTGGGTATAAAAGAGCGCGTCAGCCAATTCGGCGGTGAATTAGAGATCGAATCAACCTACGGCAGCGGGTGTTGCCTCTGTATCCGCTTACCGTTAGAGGCAACAGCTTATGAGTGAAAAGATTCGTGTTTTAATTGCGGATGACCACGTTATTGTCCGGTATGGGGTGCGCCAACTGTTGGCCGCAGAACCAGACATCGAGATAGTGGGCGAGGCTGTTGACGGCAAACAGGCCGTCACGCTTGCCAGCCAGTTGCAGCCAGATGTGGTGCTGATGGATATTGGTATGCCAGACATGGATGGGCTGGAAGCGACCCAGCAGATTAAAGCAAAGTGGCCGGACATCCATGTGCTGGCGTTGACGATGCACCGGTCGGAAGAATACTTTTTTGAGATGCTCAAGAAAGGGGCGTCCGGCTACATTCTCAAAGGCGCAGAGACGAGTGACTTGATTTATGCGGTGCGGGTGGTGGCTCAAGGAGGCGTGTTCCTTTACCCGACGATGGCTCGGAAGTTGGTGCAAGATTATCTAAACGTAGTGGGTGGGGAAACGGCCACTTCGGCCTCGCTCAGTACAGGCGTAGGCCCCCAACTCAGCCCCCGTGAAAACGAAATTTTGCAACTTTTGGCCGAAGGCTACAGCAACAAAGAAATTGCCGACAAGTTAGTCATCAGCCCCAGTACCGTCCACACCCACC
>JAJRTP010000335.1 GCA_024278255.1 Chloroflexota bacterium
AAAAAGAGTTCACAACTTAATACCTCCTACAACGACCCAATCGCCGTAAACGTCACGGAAATCCAGGTTACGGATCCGCGACACCCGCTTTTCGGCCGTCGTTTTCCCCTTCAAGCTATGGGTATCCCCCATAATATGAAGGCTAAAACTGTTCTTGTCGTCTATCAAAGCACAATGGCTTTGCGTATTCCCATTGCCGCCACTAATCTTGTCCCACCTCGGCCACCTTCTGAAAACAAGCTGACGTTAGCAGCTATCACGGAACTGGTATCCCTGGCCGAGCAGTGGGAGGTTTTATGTCTGTCCAACCCAACGAAATCTGGTCACGATTCGGCTCCGCCCAACAAGCCCAAGTCACCGAAGAGTTCATCTTAATTTTGCAGGAGGTTCTTCATGAGTACATCAGAACTCATCACACCCGCGCATCTGGCCCGCAAAGCCATCATTTACATCCGGCAATCGTCGCCCCAGCAGGTTCTTTCCCATCAGGAGAGCACGCGCTTACAGTACGCGCTCAAACAAAAAGCCTTGGGGCTGGGGTGGCCCCCTGAGGCAATTGAAGCCATTGATGCTGATCTAGGACTGACGGGCGCTTCGGCAAAACATCGGGAAGGCTTTAAGGAGTTGGTGGCCCAGGTCACCTTGGGGCTGGTTGGTATCATTCTCTCCTTTGATGTCACCCGCCTGGCTCGCAACTGCTCAGACTGGTACCCGCTCCTGGACGTATGCGGCTACCGCCATTGTCTTATTGCCGACTACGATGGGATTTACGATCCGGGCACGCCCAATGGACGGCTTTTATTAGGCATCAAAGGACAATTATCGGAACTGGAACTGCACACCATTTGTGCCCGCATGCAAGCCGGCCTGCTCAACAAAGCCAAACGGGGCGAGTTGGCGATGCGTTTGCCCATCGGGTTAATCCGCAATGAACTCGACCAGGTTGTCAAAAATCCAAACCTGGATATCCAGCATTATATCGAGCTGGTTTTCAGCACCTTTTTACGCCGCAAAACAGCTCATCAAGTCGTTCGCCATTTTAGGGAACAGTCGTTGCTTATCCCCGGGTATAATCGCTTGGGCGATATCATCTGGAAAAAACCCTCTTCGAGTGCTATTCTTAGGGTTCTCAAGTGTCCGGCCTATGCCGGCGCTTTTGTCTATGGCAAGACCAAGAGCATTACGGATGCCAGCGGCCAAACCAAACAGGTTCGTCGGCCCAGGGATCAGTGGCCTATCTGCATCCATGATAAGTACCCAGCCTACATTAGTTGGGAAACTTTTGAGAAAATCCAAAAGATGCTGGAAGACAACTACGCCAGATATTATCGCGGTAAATCATCCCCAGGCGCTCCCAGAGGGGGCGAAGCGCTGCTACATGGGTTGGTTTTCTGTGGTAAATGCGGTCACCAGATGCGGGTACACTACAAGAAGAAGAGCTTTGCCTACCTGTGCAACCGCTTAAAAATCCAATATCAAGCCCCAATCTGCCAGCGTATCTCCGGGACGCCGATTGATAAATATGTCCTTAACGCTTTTTTTCAGGCGCTGTCGCCGGTTGAAATGGATGTTTACGAACGCTCCCTGGCAGCTCAAATGGAGGCAGACGAACAGGTTGACCAGGCGCAGCGACAACAACTGGAGCGATTGCGCTATCAGGCTGCCCTGGCGGAACGTCAATTCAATCGCGTGGATCCCGATAATCGCCTGGTGGCGGCCGAACTGGAAAAACGATGGGAAACGGCGTTGCGCGACCTGAAACAGGCCGAAGATACCTATGCCCAACAACAGCAAAAACACCAGGTCCCTGCGCCTATACCGGCGGAACTAAGGGAAGCTTTCACCGCTATTGGCCAGAAGTTGCCTCAAATTTGGGACCAGGGACTCTTGACCCAAACGCAGAAGAAGGCGCTGCTACGCTGTCTTATCGACAAAGTTGTTCTCGACAGAGACCGGCCATACCGAACCCAAGTCCGGATTGTCTGGCGCGGTGGCGATACGTCCACCCTGTCGGTACCGGCGCCTGTGCCTGATTTGTCAGCGCTGCCAGAAGCTAAGGAAATGGTAGATTTAATTTTCAAGCTGTACGATCAAGGTCAATCAGATGAAGAAATTGCCGCCCACCTCACGACTTTAGGCTATCGTTCTCCGTTGCGCATAGATGTTGTATTGTCGAACACTGTGGGCCGCATTCGTCGCCAGCATGGTCGATTACGCCAATCACCCGGTATGCCGCCTCTGGAAGTTCCAGGCTATTTAACCGTTCCTCAGTTGGGTCATTTGTTAGGCGTTACGCCGGAGTGGTTCTATTATCGCATTCGCCTTGGCAGGATTCAGATCCGCAAAGATGCCGAAATAGGGGTCTATTTATTCCCAGATAATGCCGATACCGTGGCGCAGCTCCGCCGTTTTCAGGCTGGTGAATGCGATTCTGTTTCCTTTCTAGATAGAGTTGGCGAGAACGAAAACGTAGGGTAACTTTTTTCTGAGCAAGAATCATGTCGAAATCAACCCCTCAAGTGCAAGATAACCAGTTGTACCTGGCCGAGGCCGCAACTCCCTTTTGTCTCGTAAATTCGCCGACCTGGTTCACCTGGTTAGAAACAGCCGCCACTTTCCGATACTTTTCGCAGCAGCGTCTTCCAGTGACCCGCAACTATGCCCGACCCATCCGTCCAATTTCTATTCGTAAGGAAAAGCGGCGGCAGGGATATCTCTGGTACGCTTATCTGCGCACAAACGGCCGTCTTCACAAACGTTATCTGGGCAAGTCTACCGCCCTTACCATGACCCGTTTAGACGAGATTGCCCTGGTACTGAATCAAATCTGGGAATAAACGCCCGTTTTTGTTGACAGGGCAGCGCACATGATTATATTTAGAATCCAAGAGGCAACGTGTAATCCTGTGTTCACATTGACCTCTTTAACAGCCTAGTTTCCTTCTTGTTTTTCACAGGTTATATAAATCGAGGTGCATCAAGATGCCTAATCGAAGGGCACAAGTGGCGGCTCCAAACCGGTTTCGTTGCCATATCCCAGGTGGGCGCACGCCTTTTCGGTCACATTGCAGATGATCTGGTACGCTTCTTTGCTTTGGACGCCGTCAGGGTACATGACGGTGGCGACGACTTGCAGCGCCGCCTCGTTGGGCAGGTAGGTGTCTTCGTCTACGGCAACGGTCTCAATGGCGTTCAGACCATCAAGAATCGCCTGCCGCTTGCCTTCTTTGTCGTTGGTATAACGATGCTG
>JAJRTP010000336.1 GCA_024278255.1 Chloroflexota bacterium
AGGGGCCAACAATAACACAATTTTCTGTAGAACCGGGTTATTATGAAACTATTGATGGACATTTTGTCAAAGTTCAGTCTGATAATATATGCGAATTATCTGCAGACTTAGCTATGTCATTAGCAACTTCAAATGTGCAAATTTATCCTCTTTTGCAGAAAGGAACAATTGCTATAGATATTCCTAACGCAAGAAGAGAAATCGTTGGACTTCGTGATGTTCTCGAATCATCAGAATTCAAAAGCATAGATAGCACATTGGGAGTGGGCTTGGGGGTCGATGTGGCGGGGAGTCCGCTAGCATCTAGCCTTCAAGAGTTGCAAAATATTTTACTGGTTGGCAAATCTCGTTCTGGAAAGTCAGTACTCCTCGATGCAATAATTTCGGGATTACTTCTTCAGAATACACCCAGAGATTTACGGTTATTGATGATAGACCCGAGAAAAGTAGAGCTTTTCCAATATAGACGCATTCCCCATTTGGTGGATTCAATAGCAGTTAACTTGGAACAGGCAGCCAGTGCACTGAGGTGGGCTCTTAACCAAGTTGAATTGAGAATAATCAGGTTCCGGAAAAGTGGGGTGACTGATTTCTCCGCTTACAATTTGGTTACTGCGGAACATTCTTTACGATTACCTTATATTGTAGTTGTTGTGAGTGAGTTGGCTGATCTCGTAAACGAGAAAGAAGATGATGCCCAACGCATAATAAGCCATATGGCACGAAAAGCGCTAACCTCCGGAATCTATATCATAGCTGCTACGAGGAACCCAACTCCCCAAGTGATCACTAGCTCGGTTAAGTTTAGCTTTCCCACGCGACTTTCACTCGCTGTTAATAACACCGAAGAATCAAAAATAATTCTTGGGCAGTCTGGAGCAGAAAATCTTTTAGGAAAAGGTGATATGATGGCCAGCCTGCCGGAACAAAAATCCCCATTGCGCATTCAAGGAGCTTACATTAGTAACGATGAAGTTGAAGAAATAACTGAATTTTGGGAAAGGGTTTCCAACGTCAAATAGCACTAACCCAATCAAATGGCGTTCACGATAAAACCATTTGTCATAGGGGCGTTCAGCTTTTTCACTTTTGGCCTGCTGATGTGGCGGAATCACTGGTTCCATTTCCTGGTCGATCACCCAGTCATAGAATTATTGGGTGGCTTATCTCCGGTCAGCAATCATCCGGTCAAAATTCAGTCCATCAACCAGAGCAACGGCTTGACCAATATCAGATGCCAGTCCAGCGGTCAGGCGCAAACGCATCGGATTACCCAACCCACCCACCGTGACTACGGCCCAACGCTTGCGCTCCCTGATCACACCAACGGGTAAAGCGTTTGTAGATGCTGTTCCATTTCCCGTATTCTGTGGGTAATAGCGGCCATTGCGAGCCACTTTGGCTTATCCAAAGTACACCTTTGACAAAACAGCGGCATTCTTCTTCGTTTTTTCAAATATATGCATTCGGGTCTGCTTTTAGGAAGTCCCGAATCTTTGTCTATTGAGTATTATCTAGTTTCACGGTTGACATGAGGTGATTTTATTCATTTATTTCAAATGTCAATACAACCTGATTACCCAATCCTTAAATTAACCGCTAAAATCTGTCTTCTATGGACGGAAAATCATTACACACGCTGGAATTTGACAAGATTCTGAACATTCTGGCCGGATACGCCAGCTTTAGCGCGGGTGAGGAGTTGGCCCGCAGTCTGCAACCGACGACTGACCCGTGGGAAGCGGAGCAGTGGCAGACGGAAACGGCCGAAGCTCGCCTGCTATTGGATACGCACACCAGTGTCACCATTGGCGGGACGAAGGATGTGCGCCAGCCGTGTGATAATGCGGATCGCGGTTTTGTGCTGCCGGCCGAAGATTTGATGGACATCCACAGCACCATCATTGCCGCCCGCAATCTGAAGCGGGTTTTGCTCAAGGCGGCGGATGAGTTTCCCCGGCTGGCGGCGATTGGGGCGTTGATTGAGGCGTGTCCGGGATTGGTGACGGCCGTCAGCCAAACCATTGATGACCGGGGCGAACTGCTGGACAGCGCCAGCCCCAAACTGGCAAAAATTCGGTCGGAGATGCGGGTGGTACACGGCCGTATCCAGGACAAACTGCAAAAACTGCTCAACTCCAGCCAGAACCAGTATTTGCAGGAACCGATCATCACCATGCGCAGCGGCCGTTACGTTGTGCCCCTGCGCGCCGACGCCAAAGGGCGCATCAAAGGCATCGTCCACGACCAGAGCGGCACGGGGGCGACCTTGTGGGTGGAGCCGCTGCACACCGTGGAACTGAACAACGAATTTCGCAGCCTGCAAATCCGGGAGCAGGACGAAATTCAGCGCGTCCTCAAGGAACTGTCCGCCAAAGTGGCCGCGCAGAGCGACAGCATTCGGCGTGTGGTGGAGCGCATGGCTGAACTGGACCTCATCTTTGCCCGCGCCCGGTATGCCGCCATGCTCGACGGCGTGCCGCCGGAATTTGTGGAGTGGCGCGAATTTGAGATGCCCCAGCCGCCCAAACATGCCAATGAGCGTAAAAAATGGACGCCCCCTCCACCCAATCTGCATCCTGGCTCTACCATTTGGATTAAGGGCGCGCGCCATCCCCTCTTGCCGCCGGATGAAGTGGTGCCCAT
>JAJRTP010000337.1 GCA_024278255.1 Chloroflexota bacterium
GGCCACACGCTGTTTGACGCCGGGCAGAGTGACGGCTTTGTCGGCCACGCTGCCTATTATGCGGTTTTTCAAGTTGTTGAATTGTCTTTTTAAGTTTGTCATATTTTTCTTGCCGGTGAGTACAACGAATAGAGGAACAAACGAATTATGCAGGTCAGGTAAATTCGTTTGTTCCTCTATTCGTTGTACTCATTTGTTAAGACGGCCGTAAATCCCCTTATTCTTTTTATAAATCTCCAAAAACGCCCCATACAACTCATCATACACCGCCTGGTTAGCCGGATTCGGTTTGTAAATGTGGGCTACTTGTGCCTGTTCAGCAACGGCTTCAAAAGTAGTGTAGCCCATCCCTACTGCCCCCAAAATGGCTGCGCCGCGAGCGTTGGCCTGGATGGGATCGACCATTTGCCGGATGGGGCGATTGAGGACGTCGGCCAAAATCTGACTCCAGACGTCGGATTTAGCCCCGCCACCGATGAAGTTGATGTGGTCGAAGGGGCGCTTGACAAACTTCTCCACATACGCCAGCAGCCAGCGCGAATTGTAAGCCACTCCTTCCAGCACCGCCCGAATCATGTGCGAGCGCGTGTGCTGCAAGGATAAATTGTAAAATGCTGCCCGCGTCAAATGGTCATCTACCGGCGTGCGCTCCCCGTACAGCCAGGGTGTGAAAATGACCTTCTCGCTGCCAGCCGGGACACTGGCCGCCATCCGGTCAAACACCTCGTAGATGTCCGGCCGAATATCTTCCCGCGCCAGTTCGTCATCCGGGTAGAGGATGTTGTTTTTGAGGAAGTTGAGACAGGCCCCGGCCGTTTCCTGCTCGTTGACGATGAAATAACGGCCAGGAATGGCGGAGGGCAGAGAGGCCATGTTGTGAAACAAATCTGTCTTCTTGTAAGGGACGTGGCAGGTCAGCCAGGAGGAGGTGCCAATGTACAGATGCGCTTCGTAATCCCGCACAGCCCCGGAACCGATGGCCGCCGACTGTAAATCCGGCGTGCCCATGACCACCTGCGTTTCCGGCGACAGGCCCCATTCGGCCGCCACTTCCGGCTTGATGGGGCCGAGAATGTCTACCGCCTGGCGTAAATCGGGCAGTTTTTCCCGCTCCAGCCCGGCCATCTGCAATAATTTGGCGTCGTAGGCCACGTTGTGGATGTCCCGGTTGTCTGTAACCCAGTGCAGGGTGATGGAGTCGTAGGCGGCGGCAAATTGTCCGGTCAGGCGCAGGTTGAGGTAATCTTTGGGTTCCAGGAATTTGTAGGTGTTTTGGTACAGTTCCGGCTGCGTCCGCTTCAGGTAGAGGATGTGGGCGATGGAATCTTTGCCGGATTGGGTGGGGATGCCGCCGGTGAGTCGTACCCAGCGCCAAATTTTGTCCAGGCCGTACCCTTCCATTTTGAGCAGGCCGCCGGTGATTTTGTGGACGTCGGGCGCGCCGCGGGCATCCATCCAGATGATGGCGTTGTGCAGGTGGTTGCCGTCCCGGTCTACGGGGACGGTGCCCGACCATTGGCTGGTGCAGCATACGGCCGTAATTTGCGAGGGGGATACGGCCGTATTCGCCAGCAGCCGCTTCACGCAATCCGTAATCGCCCGCCACCATGCATCCGGGTCTTGTTCCGCCCCGCCGCCAGGCAGCAGAATGACCTCTGTCTGCCCGATTTCTGCGGCTATAATCTGTCCCTGTGCGGTTGCCAGGGCCACTTTGGGGCCGGACGTGCCCAGGTCAATGGCTAAAATCAGAGGTGTGGCTGTGTTAGTCATATTATTTCCTGTCAGCGGCAGAGCATGGGGCCTAACGGCCGTCCCCCCACCAGGTGCATGTGAACGTGATAGATTTCCTGACGGCCGTGTTTGCCTACATTGATAATCAGCCGGTAGCCATCGGCGGCAATGCCTTCCTGTTCCGCAATTTTCTGCGCTGCCAGGAGCATACGGCCGGCCGTGCGCTCATCCTCGTTCGTCAAATCATTCACTGTAGGAATTTCCTTATTCGGCACAATCAGAATATGCGTCGGCGCGCCGGGGTTAATATCCCGGAAAGCTGTGACCAGATCATCCTGATACACAATGTCGCCCGGCAGCTCGCCCCGGATTATTTTGCTGAAAATCGTCGCCATAAAAACCTCCTCGTATTGTGCAGCCGCGTTCCTTTACGCAATACGCAATACGCAATACGTTGTATAATACTATCATTATAAACCAAATATATCACGCACCACGTATCACAAAATTATGACTGATCACCAACCTGTTAATCCCACTGTTCAGGCGCCTGTGCGCAGTATTACCCCCACGATTGATATTTACATCAAGCTGGCCCAGTACCCCATTTTGGCCGACAAAATCCGGGTGCGGATGCGCGAGGAGTTGTTTCGCCGCGGCATTGTGGATCGGGCTACCTTTGAGCAGGAGGCCAAACGGCTGGCGGAAGAATCGCAGCGGCGGGAAGGGTTGGATGACCCGTTTGGTCAGGAGCAGGCCCATATCTGGCAAAAGCGGCGGGACCGCATCCGCGATTATCATACGGACGCTTATTTTGCCCACAATTTGAGCCAGACCTTGTTAAACCAGATTATTGACGAGGTACTCAACAACCAGCCGGGCGCTTCGGATTCGTTGGATATAACATTTAACCCGGAAATTGCGCCATGGGAAGTGTTGTTCCGTCAGGGGGAAGTGTATGAGGCGCTGCCGCCGGCCGAACAGGAAAAGATCAAACACCATCTGAAAGAGATCAAAGCGGTACTGATCAAAGGGATGATCAGTGATCAACTGCAATTTATCGGTATTGCCCGTAATGTGTTCAGTATCGCCGATTTGCGGCGGATTTACCGGCGGCGGATTGGCAGCGGCAAAATTGGCGGCAAGGCGGCCGGACTGGTGCTGGCCTGGAAGATATTGCAGCAGAACGACCCGGAAAGTGGCCCGGACATCAGCAATCAGGTGGATATTCCTGATTCTTATTTTATCGGCAGCGAGGTTATTTATGATTTTCGTCTGATGAATAAGCTGGACCATTACATGAATCAGAAGTATCTCCCGTTAGAAGAAATCCGGCATGATTTTCCGAAAATCCGGGCCGCCCATTTGCAGGGAGAACTGCCGGATGAGATTGTGGATCAGCTTCGGGGTGTGCTGGAAAAAATTGGAGATGACCCGCTGATTGTACGTTCTTCCAGTTTGCTGGAGGACAATTTTGGCTTTTCTTTTGCGGGAAAATATGACAGTTATTTTTGCCCCAATCAGGGGACGCCGGAAGAGAATTTGCGGGATTTGTTGACGGCCGTTAAGGAAGTATACGCCAGCACCATCAACCCGGACGCGATTCTGTACCGGCAGCATCACGGCTTGATTGATTATGACGAGCGGATGGCGGTTTTAATTCAACGACTGCGGGGGGAACGATACGGCCGTTACTATCTCCCCACAGTAGCCGGCGTCGGCTTTAGCACCAACCCTTTCCGCTGGCATCCCAAAATCCGGCGGGAGGATGGCTTTTTGCGCATGGTGTGGGGCATGGGCACCCGCGCCGTAGACCGGGTAGATAACGATTACCCGCGTATGGTCGCCCTCAGCCATCCCCAACTGCGCCCGGAAACTACGGCCAAAGCGCAGCGCCAATATTCCCAGTGGTATGTGGATTTGATTGATCTGGAGGAGAATGATTTCAAAACCCTGCCTGTGCCCCAGGTTTTACACAGTGATTATCCTGACCTGCGCTACATCGCTTCGGTGGATAAGGGGGATTATTTGCAGCCGATTTTGGCGGTGGGGATGGGGAATGAGCAGGAACGGTATGTGTTGACCTTTGACTACTTGGTGAAAGACGCCAATTTTATCAGCCTGATGCGCACGGCCTTGCGCCGCCTGGAAGTGGGGTATGAACGGCCGGTGGACATGGAATATGTCATTGAGATTGTCCGTAAATATCCCCGGCCTGAGTATATTTTGCATTTGCTGCAATGCCGCCCCTTGAGCCATCGCCAGGAAGATGTTGAGGTGACCATCCCCAAGGATATACCGCAGGAAGATATTTTGTTTTCTTCCAAAGGGTTGGTGCCGGTGGGGAAGGCGGAGCAGATTCGGTACGTTATTTTTGTGGACCCGGAGAAGTACCGGGAGATGCCGGATAACGCTTCCCGGCTGGAGTTGGGGCGGATTATCGGCCGTTTGAACAAGCTGCTGGAAGACGGCCGTTTCATCCTCATCGGGCCGGGGCGGTGGGGCAGCGCCAACATTGATTTGGGGGTGCGGGTGACGTATGCGGATATTTACAATACGAAGGTGCTGATTGAACTGGCCGTGCCGCAGGGGGGCAAGCCGCCGGAACTGTCTTACGGCACGCACTTTTTCCAGGATTTGGTGGAGTCGGGGATTTATGCCCTGCCGATTCATTTGCCGGAGCCGGGGAATATGTTTGACTGGTCGTTTTTCCGGGAAGCGCCCAGTTGCCTGGGCCAATTTTTGCCGGATGATGCTCAATACGAGCCGTTCATCCGGCTGGTTGATATTGAGGCTGTCCGGCCCGGCTGTCGCTTAAATATTTTGATGGATGGGATGAATAGTGATACGGCCGTGGGCTATCTCGTCCCCGCGGAAATTGATGACAGCGTGATTGTGACCGAACCGTCCTACACTGGTATTCCGTCGTAAGCATGTGGCTGCGTAACGCGATTTTGTAAATCGCGGGCGGGCGAATTGCCAATTCGCCTTACAGTGTGTGCTTGCAGAAGCCAACGACCTTTATCTGGAAATGTTTTATAATTGTGGATGGAACAATCAAGTGGGTTTTCTGGATATTTTACAAACAGAGAGTACAACGAATGAAGAAAGGAACGAATCTGCCCGCGCCTGGCTGATTGGCGCAATTCGTTCTTTCCCCAATTCGTTGTACTCACACACAAGGGGCGCAACGTGAAAACGCCGACAAACAAACAACTCCGCGAATTTATACTGGACAGCTTCAATGATATTGAACTGGATGAGTTATGTATTGATTATTTTCCAGAGGCGCGAAGCTATTTTGGCTTAGGCATGAGTTTTCGTCAAAAAGTTGTTGAGTTGGTGGGATATTGTGATCGGCGTCAACTACGCGAGAATTTGCTGGCTGCGCTGGCGCAAGAACGAGCCGAAATGTACCGGCAAGCGTTTGCGCCCCGGCAGACAAAGGCCGCCCCGCCCCGTGTATACACCCCACAACCGCGTAACCCCAACCAGGTATTTGTCAGCCACGCTTCGGAAGACGCGGATTTGGCCCACCGGATTGCGGCTGATTTGCAGGCGGCAGGGTACGATATTTTCATTACGCCGGACAGCATTCAGCCAGGGGAGAAATGGGTGCCGGCCATTGGCCGGGGGCTGGAGGAAAGCGGTATTTTTCTGGTTTTGCTGACGCCTCATGCAGTAGAGTCCAGTTGGGTGCGCGAGGAGACGGATATTGCCATCGGCCTGTCCCATAAAAATGAAATGCGGCTCTTTTTCCTGGACGTGCAAGACTGCCGCCCGCCGGTTTTATGGCAATACCGGCAGTTTTTGCCCTTTCGCGGCGGCGATTACGCGGGTAATCTGCAAAATTTGCTGCAAGCGCTGGCGGGGCGGCCGGTTAAACGCCGCTCCCGCATTGAAGTTGTGACGCCGCAGCCGCAGCCGCCGGTACAAAACAGTTTTATCCACGAGAAAACGGGGCTGGAATTTGTGCGCATTCCGGCCGGTTTGTTTTTGTATGGTGATGACAAAAAGCGAGTTCCTTTGGAAGAATACTGGATAAGCAAAACGCCGGTAACGCAGGCCATTTACCAGCGGTTTATTGACGCCAACCCGGAATATGATGTGCCGTACCGGGATGCAGATTGGGCAAAACCGCACAACTGGGATCGCCAAAAGCGGACGCACCCGCCGGATAAGGCGAATCATCCGGTGGTGCTGGTTTCCTGGTATGACGCGGTGGCCTTTTGCGAATGGGCAGGGCTGCAACTGCCGACGGAGGAGCAATGGGAGAAGGCGGCACGGGGGACGGACGGCCGTACATACCCCTGGGGCAGTGAGGAACCGACTGACGAGTTGTGTAATTTTAACGAGAATATGGGCGGCACAACGCCGGTGGGCCGGTATTCACCGCAGGGGGACAGCCCGTATGGCTGCGTGGATATGAGCGGTAATGTGTGGGAGTGGTGCCTGAAC
>JAJRTP010000338.1 GCA_024278255.1 Chloroflexota bacterium
CACGCTGTATATGGACGTTCATGTGCCTTACGCTGTTACATTAGGGTTAAGGCTGGTACACGTATCTGTGATCACTGCTCAAGAAGACGGATTTGCGGAAGCTGAGGATGACGTTTTATTGGACAGGGCAACGAGTCTAAATTGTCCACTGGTTTCCCAGGATGACGATCTGCTTGCTGAAGCAAAACACCGCTTGACGAACAGTATTCCTTTTGGGGGAGTAATCTACGGGCATCAGCAGCGCGTCAATATCGGCATTATGGTGCGGGATTTAGAGTTGATTGCAAAGGTCTATGATGCCCAGGACATGCTCAACCGGGTTGAGTATCTTCCCTTGTAAGCGGCCGCCCCACAGCCGCATTTTGTCACAATAGTTCTCTACCGCCGCTTTTCTCCGATAAACAAACGACATTTTCCGCATAGACTGCCTCCAGTAACGGATATGTAACGGCGTGATGTGTGCTGCGTTTACGCAATACGCAATACGCCGCAACTGGAGGTAAACATGAAAAAGGAACGACGTTTATTGGCTTTGGGAAGCGCGGGGACGGTTACGGCCGTATTCCTCTTCGCTCTCTTATTCAGTCTATCCCGGCCGGCGCGGGCCATGACCTGCAACGTCTCCGGCGGCGGCTCCATCCAGAACGCCATTGACAACGTTAGCTGCGACACAATCATTGTGGCGGCGGGGACGTTTATGGAAAACCTGGACATCAGTCGGAGTGTGACTATTCAGGGGGCTGGCGCCAGCAGCACGATTATTGATGGCGGGGGAAACGGCCGTGTCGTCACCATCAACGGCAGCGTAACCGTCTACCTGGAAAACCTGCGCCTGACCAACGGGGATGCCACCGGCGAATCCATCCGCTTCCGGGAAGGGGGCGGCATCCTGGTGACAGACGGGGCCACGCTGCACGGTAATTACCTGCAAATAGATAACAATCTGGCCAGCAATTCCCCGTCCGGGTTTGGCGGCGGCGTATCCATCAATACCAGCAGCGCTTACATCAGCAACACCGTCATCAGCCAAAACTTTGCCGACAAACGGAGCGGCGCGCTCACCGGCAATGGCAAAGGGGGCGGCATTTTTGTCAACGGAGCGACAGGAGTCTCCTATCTCTCGCTTTATAATAGCCAGATTTTGTCGAATACGGCCGCCTATCGCAGCATCGGCAGTATAGCGGCCGGCGGCGGGTTGGCCGTCAATGAAAATGCGACGGCTAACCTGAATGGTAATTTATGGCAAGGTAATGTGGCGCGGGGCAGCAACAGCGGCAATTGTTCATCTTGCACCAGCACAGACCCAGCCGGGGACGGCGGCGCAATTGCCGTACTGGTAACGACGCAAGAAGCGCAGTTGACGGTCAATGGCGACCGCTTCCTGAACAACATCGCCAACGCCAGCCCGGACAATTTTGACACCAAGGAACGGGCGGCCGGCGGGGCCATTTCCCTGATGGCTACAAATACGGCCGGGCGCATCACCGGAACCATCGCCAGCGCCTATATGTCCGGCAATGCGGCCAAAGCGGGCAACAGCAACACCGGCGAAGGTTGGGGCGGTGCAATTCACGCCCGCAGTGCGACGCTGATCGTGCGCCAGTCTACCATTCTGGACAATATCTCGGACGCGCGGGGTGTGGAAGGGTTCGGCGGCGGCGTCTACATCCGGGAACCGGGTACGGGCGACTATCTGGAAGTGGTTGGTTCGGTGATTGCCGGGAATACGGCCGCCAACCTGACCACGGCCGGGGCGCAAATCCACATCAATTACACGGCTGGCAATTCCAATCTGGCGACTATTTTGCACAACACGCTGGCAGACGACACCCAATCGCAAAACCTGGCCCTGTATTACAACGGCACGAGCGCCGGAGACGAGCTGTTCATTGGCAATACGATCTTTGCCAACCATGTGAATGGTATCCGCAATGTGAACGCCACCGGCATGGCCCGCGCCCGCCATTTGCTGTTCTATAACGTGACGAATGAGCAGGCGGCCGGCAGCACTGCTTTCCCTGGCGCACCCTCGGACACGACGACCTGGATTACTGGCAACCCCCTGTTTGTTGACGCCGCCAACGGCGATTATCACATCCTGCCCGGTTCGGCCGCCCAAGATGCTGGTAATGGGGAAGCGGGCTACACCTACAGCCCGGACGTAGACGGCGATGCGCGCCCTCAAGGAGCAGAATATGACATCGGCGCGGATGAATTGGTGTATGCACTCTATTTGCCCTTGATTGTTAAATAAATCTGTCTAAATGCCAGGCAGTTACGCGCTGTCTGGCATTATTTATCCCATGATCCCAAACCGTTTTGCTTTTGTTGTTCGCTTGTGGCATGAAGTTGACCGTCAGGCGGGACGGCCGTCGGAACTGCGCGGCTCAGTGCAAATGGTAAATGATGAAAGGGTGCTGTATTTCCATTCGCTGAATCAAGTGCCGGAGCTGCTGCGCCAGTTGACGGGTTGGGATGGGGATACGGCCGTAACGGATGAAGACGATATTGGTAAACAGGTCATTGAGTAATTGGTATTTTGTTACACACAGGAGATAAAAACTTATGAAACACAATATTTTATTGGTAATTTTGCTTGCTATTGCTTTACTGTTAGCCGCTTGTGGCGGACAGGAGAATGAAGAAGTGGAACCGGAACGAGTTGTGGAAACAGTTGTGGTGGTGGCGACGCCAACGGCCGCACCAGAAGCAGCGGCCGATACCGCCCCGCCCCCTGACAGCAGTTCGGAGGAAACGGCCGTAGCGGAAGACGCGCCAGTAATGGAACCAGCCCCGGTAGAAGCAGGTCAACCCACTATGACCACGCTGACTGACCTGAATGTGCGCCGCGGCCCCGGCACCAATTATGCCGTCGTGGGTGTTCTCCGCGCCGGGGAAAGTGCGGCAATTGCCGGTAAAAGCGGCAATGGTTACTGGTGGAAGATTGTTTGTCCGGCAGGGGCCGACGGGGAATGTTGGGCTTCAGCCGGGGCGCAGTATTCTACGGCCGTCAATGCAGATGGCGTCCCGGTAGCCGCAGCTCCGGCGCTGCCTAAAGCGACCCAGGTAGCGGCAGCGCCAACCAGTACAGCCACATCCACAACTACAGCTACGACCAATCCCAATGCCACACCTACCGCCACTGCTACCGCTACGGCTACACAGGAAACGGGTACGGCCGTGACCCCCACCGCTACAGCCACCCAAACCAACGGCAGCCCACCGCCGACGGAAACAGCCACCTACACCCCCACGCCAACTGCCACTACGGAACAGCAAGGGCAAATCGCTCCCTTTGACAACGATTCGCTGCAAAGTCCGGCCACGTCTATTTTCCTCAGCATCACCGGCAACCGCAGCTTCAACTACAGTGACGCCATCTCCTATGAAGAAGGCGACCAGGATGATTGGGTTGAGTTTGAATTCCCCAATAACAGCAACCCCAATCAGGTTGTCTGGATTACGCTGGACTGCGCCATCAGCGGCAGCGACAGCGCCCAGGTGCGGGCTACCGTTTACGAAGATGGGGAGCAAACAACCAAAATTGTCTTGTGCAATCAGGGAGAGACGCAGTTAATGGTAGATAATACCAAAACCCAGCAGGTACGCATTCACTTTGGCATCACCGATGAGAATGTATATGCTACTTATACGCTGACGGTTGTGGGGTTTCGGTAGAGAGGGTAATTCGCAATCGAGTCATTGGTAACTGGCAATGGGGGATTGCCAGTTACCAATAACCAGTTATTTTACAGATTTGGGATCAATCCCGGCCGCTTTCAACGCCTTGTTGTAAGCGGATTTGGCTTTGGAATTGGCGATACGGGCTTGCCGTTTTTCGTCAGGGGACATATCGTCGGTGATTTCGACGAGTTCCGGTTTGGGAATGTCGGCCAGAGCAGCAGACTGATCAGGGGTCGCGGGAGCGGGTACGGCCGTTTCTGCCACAGGCGCAGGAGCCGCGGGAGCGGCCGCCGGAACCGCCCCGCCAGCCACAACTACCTTACCATCTACAATCTCCACTGTTTTGGGGTCAATCCCGGCCGCTTTCAACTGCTTGTTAAAGGCTGACTTGGCTTTAGAATTGGCAATCCGCGCTTTCCGTTTTTCGTCCGGGGCCATGTCATCGGTAAGCTCGATTAGTTCCGGCGGTTCAATGTCTACCGCCGCGGGAGCGGCAGGGACGGCCGCCTGGGGTGCAACTGCCGCAGGTGCGGCCGGAGCAGGCGCAGCGCCGGCCGGCAAGACAACCTTACCATCCTTGATTTCTACCGTTTTGGGGTCAATTCCGGCCGCCTTTAGCTGTTTGTTGAAAGCGGATTTGGCTTTGGAATTGGCAATCCGCGCTTTCCGCTTTTCGTCCGGTGTCATGTCGTCGGTCATTTCTATCAACTGCGGCGGTTCAATGTCTACCGGAGCGGCAGCCACAGGAGCTGCCGCCGGAGCAGGTTGTCCAGCCACAGGCGGGGCAGCCGCCGGCGCAGCGCCGCCTGCCTGTTGAGCGGCTTTTGCTTTCTTCATGGCTGCGGATTTGGCTTTGGAGTTGGCAATCCGTGCTTTCCGCTTTTCATCCGGAGACATATCGTCAGTAATTTCTATGACGGGGTAATCTTTGCCGGGAACCAGTTTGATAGGGCCGGCAGGTACGGCCGTAGGCGCAGCGCCGACAGCCGGAGCAGTGGGAGCCGCAATAAAACCAGTATGAACCCCATCCCAACCATGGAATTCTGCAATTTTTGCGGCCGTTAACGGATCATGCTGTAAAGCATCCTGGTCACCGGCTGTTTGAAAAGGCTTACCACTCTGAAATGAAGGGGCATTAGCGCCACGGGGTGTGGCGGCAGCCAATTGAGCCGCCGCCAGACGCGCTTCCTGAATTTGCTCTTCCGCGTCTGCCGTTACCTGAATCCGGTAACCATATGTTTGGGACAAATTGTATCCGGTGTCCTCTTTCTGTATTTCTGTCTGGTTCTTTTTAACCTGCGAATCAAACCCGGCTGTAATCCAGGCAAGTAAGCCCCCGACCAGAATGACCAACAAAATAATGACAGGAGCGATTACAAAAATCAAAGATGTAGACATAGCAAAATCCTCAAAAAGCTGGTATGAAGTCGCTAAAACCAGGTTGTTTAGAAGCCACCTGAGCCATCAGTTCAATGTTGCCGTCAATTATACAGTTCGTGCCAAATTTCTCAAACTAATTGCTAGTTGACGGGAACACCAACTTCTGCCACAATGAAAACAGCCCGGCCAATAGCAGCCCGGGCTGTAAGAGATGCCGAAGGTGGGATTCGAACCCACACGAGCGTAATGCTCACTACGCCCTGAACGTAGCGCGTCTGCCTGTTTCGCCACTTCGGCATAAATCTTGCGGTAGTTTAGCAATGATTTACCAATTGTCAACCTATTTTCATGGTAGTATGCGGGAGAAGATTCTATTAAAAACCGCAAATTACACAGGCTTCGTCGTGAGCAGCCCAGCCGAACGATGACCCAGATTTTTATCATAGTGGAATTCGTGTAATTCGCGACTTTTTCCAGAAAACTTCAGGAGAAGATCATGTCAATTTCTGCATTATTAAAACGGGTTCAGTTGTTTGCCAATCTCGATCAATCAGAGTTGGAGCAGTTGGAAGCTATCTGCCAGGAAACCTCTGTGAACCCCGGTGAACTAATCATTGAGCAAAATACCACGGGTAAAGAGATGTATATTGTGGCGGATGGCTCAATGGAGGTGTTCATTCAAGGTCTGGATAATGAACGCAGTCTGGTTGTATTGGGTAAAGGGCAGGTTGTGGGGGAGATGGCCTTGATTGACCAAGGGTATCGCTCGGCGTCGGTGCGGGCTACCCGAAAAGGGGCTAAACTTTATCTGATTGAAAGCGATGCTTTTTATCAGTTGTGCGATAAGAACAATCACATTGGCTTTGTTGTGATGCGTAATCTGGCTGTTGATATTGCTTTTAAGCTGCGCCACCGTAACCTGGCGGAATTGTAGGAGAAGGAGCATATAATGAGCGATGAAATTTTCTACAAAGTGAGCTTTGTTGTGGAGGGCGGTGAGCATCCGGGGGCTATCATCAATCTGGATGAACGGCCGCAAGTCGGCGATGAAGTGACGTTTGACGGCCGTACCTTTGAAGTCCTGGAAGTTATGGAACTGATGCCCACGATCGGCAACTTTGGTTTTTTACACGTTACCTGCCGCTACGTGCGGGATGAAGAAGAATGATAGGTGCGTGATGAGTGAATACACCTTCACACATCACGCAATTTTTACAGCCTCCACCGCTAACTTACCCGCTTCCTCCAGCCCTTGTAACGCCTGACCTTTGGCATTGATCCAACGGATGGCATAATTCTGCGACAACTCGTCCAGCGCCTGCCACAAATCGGCGTTAGCTACCGGTTTGCCATCTTTTTTGAGCCAGTTCCGCTGCCGCCATTTGCGTATCCATTGGGTGATACCCTGGTACAAATAGTCGGATGTGGTGAAGACCTGAACGGCGCTGCCCGGGGGTAATAGGAGCAAGCCTTCGATAACGGCCGTCATCTCCATCCGGTTATTCGTAGAAGAAGGGGCCGATCCGCTGGATTGCGTCGTCTCCTCCCCATCTTCCAACACCGCGCCCCAACCCCCAGGCCCAGGATTCCCTTTGCAGGAAGAACGCACATACAAACGGGGAATCGTCTCGTCAATCTGATCCGGTGGCGTGATTTCCAGACGGGCCTGCCGGGCCAGCCGATCTACCCGTTCATTGAACTCATTACCCGCATGGCCCTTCACCCAATGCCACTCAATCTGGTGCTGCTTGACGAGCGGCCACAATTTTTGCCACAAATCCGCATTTTGCACCGGCTTTCCTTTCTTTTGCCAGTTATTAGCCGCCCAGCCTTCAATCCACTCGGTAATACCTTTACGCAGATATTCGGAATCGGTGTAGAACTGGATGGTAGACGGCCATTTCAAAGCCTGCAACGCCCCAATAGCCGCCTGCAACTCCATGCGGTTATTCGTCGTGTGCGGTTCATGGCCCGTCAGCGCCTTCTCATGCTGACCAAAACGCAAAATGGCGGCCCAGCCCCCAATACCGGGATTAGGGTCTGCACCGCCATCCGTGTAAATGATTACGTCCATGGGTTCGGTAATCGGTGACCGGTAAACGATAACCGTTTACTGTTTACTTACCTACAACCGCCAGCATCTCCTCCACGTCGGTAAATTTGACGCGGGGGCGGCCCTGCTCCTGGCCTCTGGCGATTTCAATCTCATCAATCCTCAGCCAGTCCTCGTAAGTGACAAAACGGGGCTGCTTTTCGGCGATGAACACTTCGGCCGCACCTGCCTGGGAATGCGCCGGATGCAAAATCTTGTCAGTCTGCAAATCTTCCAGCATATGCACCACCGTCTCCACCGCATCCGGCTTGTTCGTGCCGATAACGCCGGAGGGGCCACGCTTAATCCAGCCGGCCGTATATTCGCCAATCACCTGCTCTCCGGTCTCCGCATCCACAATCCGGCCTTCCTGGTTCATAATCACACCCCAGCGGTCATTGAAAGGTACGCCGGGCACGGGTACGCCCCGGTAGCCGACGGAGCGGAACACCAGATCAATGGGCATCTCTTCAAATTGATCCGTCGCTCTGGGGCGCAGCGTACCGGATTCTGTTTTGTACAACTCATTCTTCACCAACTTCATACCCACCACTTCGCCCGCTTCGTTACCAAAAATCTCCACCGGGGAAACCAGGAAGCGAATGGTTAACCGGTGCGGCTGGTCTGTTGGTTCATTTTGAGCCATTTGTTGGATGATTTCTACATTTCGCACCACGCCACGGCCGGCCGCCACCATACTTTCCTGGCTCAACGGATCTAGTTCCGCTTCTTCAGGCAATACCAGCGTATCTACCCCGTTCAGTTCCAGCAGTTCTTTGGCTTCGGGCGGGGTGAAGGCTGCCTGAGCCGGACCGCGTCGTCCCAGTACGTAAACTTCCTTGATATTACTCTGGCGCAGCGCTTCCAGTGCATAATCAGCAATATCTGTTTTTGCCAATTCATCTGGGTCACGCACCAAAATACGGGCCACATCCACGGCCACATTACCAATACCCACAACGGCCGCCCGCTCTTTAGACAAATCAAACTCATAATCCCGGTAATCGGGATGGCCGTTATACCAGGCCACAAATTCAGTAGCCGGATAGTTGCCCGTAAATTCCACACCGGGAACCGGCAAATTACGATCTGTGGGGGCGCCAATGGTAAAAACAATCTGATGATAGTATTGTTTCAAGTCCTCTACAGAAACATCTTCCCCAATATCTACGTTGCCGAAGAAGCGGAAGCCCGGCTTTTTGGCAATGCGATCAAATACTTTGGTGACTGATTTAATTTTGGGGTGATCCGGGGCCACGCCAAACCGAACCAACCCAAAGGGGACGGGCAGCCGCTCAAACATATCTACCTGAACAGTCAACCCTTTTTCCTTGAACAATCTTTCAGCGGCATAAAACCCGGCTGGGCCAGCGCCAACAATGGCAACGCGCAGCGGGTTCGCCTCGCTACCTACTTCTGACATGATATGAAGCTCCTTTTATTGAAAGTTACAGTGGAAATAAAGTGGAGATTGGAGATTTGCCGTAAACGGCTGGCAATCTCCAATCTCTTAAATATTTTCGGCCATAATTTGGGTTTCCAGGGTGGCAATCTCGCCCCGGTATTGATCCCGCTGGCATTTGATGATGTCGCCGATGGAAATGATGCCCACCAGTTCGCCTTCATCTACCACAGGCATGTGCCGAAAACGTCTTTCTGTCATGGTGTGGGCCACGGACATGACGTCGTCCTGGGGCAGGGCTACGATGACACGCGGAGTCATGATTTCCTGCACGGCCGTACCCATCACATCGTCATATTCCGGCAAATGGCGCACAATATCCCGTTCCGACAGAATGCCCACCAAATGGTTATCCCGATCCACCACAATCAGCGAGCCAATATTGTGCTGCCCATACAACGTCACCGCGTCCGCCACAGGTTGGTCGGGATGAATGGTTATGACTGTGGGACTTTTTGTTGCCAATAAACCGCTTACCTTCATAATGCCATATCTCCTCTGCGTGTAGGGTGATTTTGTAAATCGCCCGCCACCCGATTTGCAAAATCAGGCTACAATCACTAATTCCCCATCGCCGCGCCCAACGTATCACACGCCGGGCAAGTGCCATCGGGTCGCATGATAGCATACCCGGCTTGCGGGTCGCCATCCGGCTCATACTTAATAAAATCTACGTTGTAAACAATCACCAACGGAACACTGTGACTGATGGAAATTTCTACCGCCTGACCCAGCCACAAAGCCTGATCAGCCACCGTCGTATTGGCCGCCCAGCTAAAAGCAGGCGGCAAACCATCATACCCTTCAGGCGACAAATAACCCAATTCGGTGACACAAATCGGCCGTGCGCCATAGAAACTATTATAATACACATCCAGCATCGGCTGATAATACCAGGTGTAATGATTGTCACCGGCATCTGCCGGATGCCCCGAAGTAGCATAAGGGGACGTAGCCCCCACATTATAGTGCATACCAACACAATCCATGTAATTGGCGGCCCCGGCGGCCCGCATCCCCTGCAAATAGCGGGCGTCCGACCAGGCATTTGTGCCATTATCAAAGCCGGTGGGCGCCAACGCCCCGGAAATAACAATGATATTAGGATTAACCGCTTTGATAGCATTGAAAGACGGCACCAGCATATTCTTGACATGCGAAGTGGGGGTGATTTGTGCGTCGGGGCATTCAGAATCAATATTTTCCTCGATCCAGATTTCGATGGCATCCGGGTTTAAGCCAGCCAGTCCGCTGACAAAAATCACAAAGCTGTTGAAATCAATGCCATTGGCCGGAGGATAGGCTTGCTTACCGGCAACGGAGATCAGAATCTTGAAGCCGTTGTTATGAGCTTCTTCGATGCTGGCTGCCAGCACGTCCGGCGAATCACCCGCCGTCCACTTGTACTGGATTTTGAGCCAGGTCATGCCGGCCCGTTCCATATTTGCCTTGTTATCCATGTTGAAAGATTGGCCGCCCAGTTGGGTGTTGTTGACCGGTGGCGGGGTCGGTGAAGGAGTGGGCGGTGTAGGGGTTGGTGTCACTCCTGGCGGCGGGGTTACCAGTGGCGGCGTGACAGCAGGCGGATTGCTTCCTACGGGAATAATCAACTGCTGGCCCGGAAAGATTAGGTTGGGATTGGGAATATAGTTATATTGCTGGATAGCATAAACGGTGGTGTTAAAGTAACGGGCGATAGAATATAACGTATCTCCCCAGCGCACTGTATAGAGAACTGTCCCTTCCGGCGGCGGCGTAACCACTGGCGGCGGGGTGACGATGGGCGGCGGATTGGTTGCCTCCACCGGAATCTCCAGAATCTGACCGGCAAAAATCAAATTGGGATCGGCTAACTGATTGGCCTCAGTAATAGCCTGGACCGTCGTCCCATACGCGCGCGACAGACCCCAAACGGTATCCCCCCATTTGACTTGATACTTGAAAGCATACACGGCCGTAACCACCACAAAACTCAGCATTACAGCTAAAAGACCGGCAATCCAACGTGACTTTTTCATGGGTAACGTCCTTTTTAATTTACTTATGTTAAACGGACATACCCCCATTATAGAGGAAAACCCCCCAAAAACTCAAGCAAGACGTGATATACTTGCCAAAATAAGTGAATAATGTCATGCGTGGCGACGTATCACGCAGCAACTAACCCACATATTACACGAGGATTTATATGAAAGAACTGGAACACAAAGAAATGGAAGTTTACGACTCCATCATGGATACAATTGGCGATACACCCCTGGTGCGTCTCCATTCCATTGCCAGGGATTTGCCCTGCGATATTCTGGTCAAGGTGGAATTTTTCAATCCCGGCGGCTCCATCAAGGACCGGATTGGCCCGGCCATTATTCAGGAAGCGGAGGAAAGCGGCCGTTTGCAGCCGGGCGGCACCATTGTCGAAGCAACGTCGGGCAATACGGGCGTGGGGCTGGCAATTGCTGCGGCCATCAAGGGCTACCGCACCATTTTCGTCATGCCGGACAAAATGTCGCAGGAGAAGATTTTGCTGCTGCGGGCGTTTGGGGCACGGGTGGTGGTGACGCCCACGGCCGTAGAACCCGAAGACCCGCGCAGCTACTACTCCGTCGCCAACCAGCTCGTTGCAGAAACCCCCAACGCCTTCCTGGCCGACCAGTACCAAAACCCGCAAAATCCCCAGGCCCACCTGGAAAGCACCGGCCCGGAAATCTGGCGGCAAACGCGAGGGCGCATCACCCATTTCATCACCGGGATGGGTACGGGCGGTACCATCACCGGGGCCGGCCGTTACCTCAAAGCGCAAAATCCGCGTGTCAAAATTGTGGGTGTAGATGCCGTCGGCTCCATCCTGTATGAACTGCACCGCAGCGGCAAATACATCCAGGCCGAAGGGTACAAAGTGGAAGGCATCGGTGAGGATTTCCTGCCGGGCACGACGGATTTGAGCGTGGTGGACGAAATTGTGCAGGTGAACGACAAGGAAAGCCTGCTGATGACCCGGCGGCTGGTGCGGGAAGAGGGCATCTTCTGCGGTGGTTCCAGCGGTTCGGCCGTCATTGGGGCCATCAAATACACCCGTGAGCATAATTTGGGGCCAGATGACGTTGTCGTGGTCATCCTGCCCGATTCCGGCGACCGCTATCTGAGCAAGGTGTTTGACGACGACTGGATGCGGGAAAACGGCTTCCTGGAACGGGCCTGGATTGATTTCCGGGCCAATGACGTACAGTCGGCCAAACCGGATCAGGAAGTGATTACGGCCGTACCCCACGACCTCCTCACCGACGTGGTGGCTCTGATGAAAAAGTACAACATCTCCCAACTGCCTGTTCTGGACGACGACGGCCGTCTCTTGGGCATCGTCACCGAAATTGACCTGCTTAACCACATGCTGCAAGAAGATCACGGCCGTCACGACCGGAACGAAACCATCGCCGCCATTGTAGAACAAAACGTGCCCGTCGTGCGCCCCAACACCCCCCTGGAAACCCTCATGGGCATCTTCAGCCAGCACAACGCCGTCATTATCGCCACCCCGGATGACAAAGTGGAAGGCATTTTAACCAAGATTGATATTCTCGATTTCCTGTCTACGCAGGTATAAACCTATGATTGCAGAAACGGCCGCGCGTTTGCGGCAAAATATCCAAAAAGTAATCGTCGGCAAAAACGATGTGATTGACATGGTGTTGGTGGCTATCCTGGCAGACGGCCACATTTTGCTGGAAGATGTGCCCGGAACCGGCAAGACCACTCTGGCCAAAACCATCGCCGCCTCCTTGGGCTGCACCTTTCACCGCGTCCAGTTCACCCCCGATCTGCTGCCCTCCGACGTGACCGGCATCTACTATTACAACCAGAAAGCCCAGGAATTCGAGTTTCGCCCCGGCCCCATCTTTTCCCAGATTTTGCTGGCGGATGAGATTAACCGGGCCACGCCGCGCACCCAATCGGCTCTGCTGGAAGCGATGCAGGAGCGGCAGGTGACGGTGGACATCCAGACGCATCCTTTACCACGGCCGTTTCTCGTCCTGGCCACGCAAAATCCGGTAGAACTGGAAGGCACGTTCCCCCTGCCTGAAGCCCAACTGGATCGCTTCCTGCTGAAAATTGCCATCGGCTACCCCAACGCTGCCGGAGAAAACGACATCCTGCTCCGCTTTGCCACAGATGACCCGCTGGAGAGCTTGCAGCCCGTCATTCAGCCGGCAGAGATTCTGGCTATGCAAACGGCCGTGCGCCAAATTCGCGTCGAGGAGTCCGTGCGTAACTACGTGGTCAACATCTGCCGCGCCAGCCGCAGCCACGAGGATATTGATCTGGGTGTCAGCCCGCGAGCCACCATGGCCCTCTACCGCACCTGTCAGGCCCTGGCCGCTATCCGGGACCGGGAGTTTGTCATCCCCGACGACGTGAAAACGCTGGCTCCCTTCGTCCTCACCCATCGTCTGATGATTAACCCGCAAACCCTCCTGCGCGGCCGCAGCCCGGCGGACATCATCCGGGAAATCGTGGACACCGTGCCCGTTCCCGTGGAGGCTTGAATCACCTGAAAAACCACAGATTACACAGATTGCACAGATTTTTATTCGATAGGAATTCGTGATAATTTGTGGCTTTACTGAAAAAAGGTTGATTTCACCGCAGAGACGCAGAGAACGCAGAGATTTTTCTCTGGGAGACTCTAAATTCTTTGCGCCCTCCGCACCTCTGCGGTTAGTTTTTTCAGTAGACTCATTTGTGAAATTCGTGGCTTTTTTAACAAAATCTGATGAGCGAAAACATTGAGTCCATCCACCTGGTCATCCGGGAAAGCGGTAAACAATCGCGTCGTTTGAGGCGGGAGCGGGCTCTCCAGGCCGCCACGGGTGATGAGGATGCGCTGGCAAAAATGCTGCGCGACCGGGGTCTTGTCCTGCGGGAACGGGAGAATAGTATTTTCAGTGACGCCTGGATTCCTATCGCGGTGATCATATTGGTGGTGGGATTGTTTAACGGCCGTAACACCGCCCTGCTCGCTCTAGGATTCGTCCTGCTGATTGTCGTCGGCGTCAGCGTCCTCTGGAAAAAGGCCGCCCTTGCTGGCGTCTTCTACCGGCGCAGCTTTGACCACAGCCGCGTCTTTCCCGGCGAACCCATCCGGATGACCATCACCGTCAGCAACGCCAAGCGGCTGCCCCTCACCTGGCTGCAATTCCGGGACACCCTGCCCCAAGCCGTCGAAGATGAGCATGAATTGGTACAGGCCACCAGCAACGTCACCGGCCATTACATCCTGCAAAACAGCTTTGCCCTGGCCGGATTTGAGCAAACGCAACGCGACTTTACCCTGCGCTTTACCCAACGCGGCTATTACAAATTGGGGCCGGTCACTTACGCTTCCGGCGACATCTTTACCCTGTTTACCATAGAACGGGAGTACGCTTACCCGGACACGCTGGTCGTGTTTCCCCAGATTTATCCGCTGGAAGAGTTGGGCCTGCCAGCGAAGGAACCGTTTGGGGCCATCCGGGTGCGGCGCAGTCTGTTTACCGATCCCATCAAAACACAGGGGATTCGGGATTACCAGCCGGGCGACCGCTTCCGGGACGTGCATTGGAAGGCTACGGCCGTGCGCGGCGCCTTACAAACCAAAGTGTACGAACCTTCCACCGGCATGACCATCGCCATCTTCCTGAACGTAGCCACCATGCCCCAGCACTGGATGGGCTTCCACCCGGACGTGCTGGAGCGGGCTGTCTCGGTGGCCGGTTCCATCGCCAACTACGGCAGCCAGCAAAATTGGGGCGTCGGCCTGTACGCCAACGGCTCTGTGCCCAATTCGGATCAGCCGATTCGGGTGCCGCCGGGCCGCGCGCCGGAACAGTTGGCCCACGTGTTGGAAGCGCTGGCAGCCGTTACGGAGTTTGCCACCGGTCCCATCGAGCGGATGCTGCTGCGGGAAAGCCCAGCGCTGCCCTGGGTGAGTACGATTGTGCTGGTAACGGCCGTTGTCACCGACGAAATCATGGTCTCCCTCATCCGCCTCAAGCAAGCCGGCCGCCGTGTCGTCCTCCTGTCCCTGGCCGAAGAAGCGCCGCCTAAAGGGCTGGGGAACATTCTCACCTACCACATCCCGGCCAGCACGCCCGCTTTCCAAAAAGAAGTCCACGGCCGTACTGCCACCGAAGCCGCCCTGAGCAACATCCCCACACCAGAACCGGTACAAATCGAGTTCGATTAGTAGGGGCTGGCCTTGTGCCCGCCCGGTTGGACAGGCACAAGGCCAGCCCCTACAAAGCGCATCAATCCTATGCAGTTAACAGCAGACACCCCCTCAACCCCATATAAACTGCGCCGCGGCTGGCCCTATGTGCAGCATGAATTAATCTATCTGACATGGGCCATCATGGACGTCTCCCTGCTGGTTCCCTTGATGATGGCCATCATGTTGTGGACACGACTGTGGCCGCCGGGGCTGGTTCTTTTGCTGGCGCTGAGTATCATGCTCTTTTCCTTTAATTTGACGCGCCTGATGGGGGCGCTGGGTTTGCCTCCGGGCCGGCAGCAGATTGTTACGGCCGTTACTCTCCTCCTCGTCATCCTCTTCAACCTGGGCACATTAGTCCACAGCGGTAGCGCCCCGCTTTTCCGGGCCAACGGCGGCCTGCTCATTCAGGATTCGATCCTGTTCCTTGTCATCGTTCTCCTGTGGGTGCGCGGCATTCAACTGGCAAAACGGGGCTACGGCATTCAGCGTGCCGGTTTGCGTCTGCGGCTAGGTGGCCTGATTCTGGCTCCTTTGCTCATCATTTTCAGCAAGCAGCTATGGTGGGATGTGACACCTTTTATCATGCTATTTTTCCTGGCGGGATTTACGGCCGTCGCCCTCATCCGCGCTGAAGAAGCCGAACAAGACCAGTCGGGGCAGATAGTGGTTTTGCAGCCACACTGGTTTGCCGTCGTGTTTGCCGCTGCCTTGTTCGTCGTCCTGCTGGCCTCCATCCTGGCCCTGCTCATCAGCG
>JAJRTP010000339.1 GCA_024278255.1 Chloroflexota bacterium
AATCCAGGCCACGTCCAGGATGTGGGCTATGGAATCTACCTGGAAACTGTTGGCGGCCACCATGAGGAAGTTACCATCTTGTTTATAAACAGTTGCGCCCAGGTTGTTGATTGTTTGGGCTACGGCCGTAACGTCAACGCCGCCTTCCAGACGAATACGGTACAAATTGAGACCCCCCTGCTTGAGGTCAGGGGCCAGACGGTAAGCCCGTGCAAAGATGCCTGCCCAGATAACGCCATCCAGATCGGCGGCGGCGGCAGCCTGGCGGCCAGTCAGCTTAACTTTGTAGGCGTAATCTGGAATGTAACCATGCAGAGAACCGCCTAACTGTTTCAGGCTGGCTTTCCACTCGGCGCTGATGGGGCCGCTGAACTGGACGATGTAATACGCCTCGCTGTTGGCGTCAATGGCGCGTTGGGTGGTGAGCGTTTGCGGCAAATCCAGGGTTTGATCGAGAGCGGGGGTGAATGTGCCCGCTTTGAGGTGAATAGAAGGGATGGATTGTAATTGTATGGCTTCAGATCTGTTGGGTTGGGCATTTTGACCGGCTACTGAACCGACGATGATCAGGCCCAATGCCAGAAATACGAAGGTAATGAGTGGTTTGCGAATGTTCACGTACTGCCTCCTGCGTTAACTACGGTGCACGGGTAAAGGCTCCCATGACCTTTCCTAATAAAAGCGGATCGATACCAGACGATTTTCCTCGATAGCCTCTCCTCCTCACATGGCGCTTGTATACCGCGCATGTTTCTATGCCGTTTGCAGGGATGTTAGCAGTAAGGTGGCAACGGTTCTTTATGATGTTGTACTTGGTTTATTATGGCTCCGCAGGGACTCAATCTGATCGTGAATCGGTTAGCTTCTTACTACTGTACCATAGTGTAGCGATAATTTCATTATTTTTGGGCCGCTTTTTTACGTTTTTCCCGCCAGGTGGTTAAACGATTTTTGTGCCGGCCTTCCAGTTTGGTGAGAGAACGTTTGCCCTTGAGCAGGGCGTGGGCTTCGTCGTAGGTAAGGCCCTCTTCCTGCATCAGGTAAGCGGCCAGCAGGGTGGCCGAGCGGCCTCTCCCTTTGGCGCAGTGAACCAGCACGGCACGGCCGTCATCCACTTGCTCTTTCATCCAGGCCACTCCTTCCGACAAAATCTCTTCCTCAGGCACAGTCACATCCAGCACTTTTAGCTGTAAATGGGTAATGTCATTTGCCTGATAGAATGCGGTGTCGTCTTCCCGCTCGGCACGAATGTTGACCACGGCCCCAATGTTGTGTGACTTGATGAAATCGTAGTCGCGGGAGTAGGTCGGTGCGCCCCCCAACCATAATACGGCCGTAATGCCATGCGCCGGCGTAATTTGGGTGAACCAGACATTGTTCAGTATTTTTTCATACAAAAAACGGATCAGCGGATACAGTTTGTCAAACGCCCAGTGGAAAGGATTCATAGGCTAAAAGAATAGCGTACAGTGGGCAACTCGGCAAGGAAAATTGAAGAATTCCTCTCTGGTAATCTGCTTATGCACAATCCGCATTGTCTGCATAATATGCAGATTGTGACATTTGTCACAGACGAATCTGCCGATTGTCACTATTACTGCATACACATTCGCATTATGCTATATGCAAATTAAGTTGTGATTATATTCACAAAGGAATTGGCAAGATGGGCAAGATGCTCACGGCAAAGGATGTTCAGGAACTATTGGATGTAGATCGCTCTACGATTTACCGCATGGCGGAATCGGGACGACTGCCTTCGATTAAAGTAGGCCGGCAGTGGCGCTTTCCGGCAGACCAGGTAGAAGAATGGCTGGTAGCCCAGAGCGCACCGGTGGTATCTCCCTTGTCTCTGAACAACCGGGATGACGACGACTTGCTAAGCAAGCTGCCTGTGGAATGTGTGCAATTGATTCAGGATACGTTTGCCAAGGCGCTGGGTGTGATGGTCATTATTACGGATATGGACGGCCGTCCCGTGACTGAGCTGAGTAATCCTTGCGGTTTGTTCGAGGCCCTGAGCAACACACCGGTTTTGTGGCAACGCTGTATTGACCACTGGCGGGATATGGCGGTGGATTTGAGCCTGGAGCCACGCTTTGAAGAAGGCTATCTGGGACTGCTTTGTTCCCGCGCTTACATCCGCATAGGCGCTACACTGCAAGGGATGGTTTTTGTGGGCGGTATTGCCCCGGACGACTGGCCGCCATCGCCGGAAAAAATCCGGGAAATTGCGGCCGACCTGGATGTAGATTTTTCTTTGTTCACCAACCATGTGGAAGATATTTACATGATGGATGAGGCGGAACAGGCGCACGTCCTGTCGTTAATTCAGCCGGTAGCTGACGTCGTCTCTCATATTTTGAATGAAAGAATTGTTTTGATGCGCAAGTTAGATCAGATCAGCCGGATTACGGCCGTCTGAAATTTCAAAAAAATTTGTAAAGCGATTTTGCAAATCGCTCAACTTATACAGAGGAGAGTTCTAATGAAAAAATTATTGATTTTAGGCGCAGGCACAGCCGGCACCATGTTGGCCAATAAACTCAGCCATGAATTGAGCCAGGAAGAATGGAAGATCACCATTGTAGACCAGGACACTGTGCATTATTACCAGCCGGGCTTCCTTTTCATCCCCTTTGGCATTTATGGCCCCAATGATGTAGTCAAGGCCAAACGCGACTATTTGCCGCCTTCGGTTGATGTGATCGTCTCGGAGATTGAGTTAATTGAGCCGGAAAAGAATCAGGTACGCATTGCTAAAGATAACCGGACGTTAGTGTACGACTACTTGATCATTGTGACGGGCGCCAGCCCCCGCCCGGAAGAAACGCCGGGGTTGGTTGGTCCTGAATGGCGCAAAAGCATCCATGATTTTTATACTTATGAAGGCGCGCTCGCCCTGGCCAAGAAATTACGCACCTGGGAAGGCGGCCGTTTGGTGCTGAACATTATGGATTTACCGTATAAGTGCCCGGTGGCCCCGCTGGAATTCATCTTCCTGGCCGACTGGTACTTCCACGACAAGGGAATGCGGGACAAGGTGGATTTGACTCTGGTGACGCCGCTGCCCGGCGCTTTTACCAAACCGCGCGCCTCTTCCTTATTGGGCAATACCCTGGAAGAGAAGAACATCAACCTGATACCCGACTTTTTGCCGGAACGGGTGGATGCAGAGGCGCACCAACTGATTTCCTATGAAGAGGAAGTGGTGGACTATGATTTGCTGGTAACAGTGCCGGTACATATGGGCGCAGACGTTATCGGCCGTTCCGGTTTGGGTGACGAGTCGAACTTTGTGCCGGTAGACAAGCACACGCTCCTTTCCAAGCAGTATGACAACATCTTCTCACTGGGAGATGCGGCCGCACTGCCCACTTCCAAAGCCGGTTCGGTAGCCCATTTTGCCGGGGAAGTGTTTGTAGAAAACTTCCTGCGTTACATTGACGGCCTGGAGTTACAGCCTACGTTTGACGGCCACGCCAATTGCTTCATCGAATCCGGCTTTGGCAAGGGCATTTTGATTGACTTTAACTACGACGTGGAACCGCTGCCGGGTAAGTTCCCCTTACCGGGTATCGGCCCCTTCTCCCTGCTGCAAGAGTCGGAGATGAACCATTGGGGCAAGATGATGTTCCGCTGGATGTATTGGAACCTGCTGCTCAAGGGCAAGGAAATGGGTATTACTTCACAGATGTCTATGGCTGGTAAGTGGAGTTAGGGAGCAGTATTCAGTGTGCAGTAATCAGTGTTCGGCGCATTAACTGAAAACTGAACACAGAAAACTGAAAACTGACACGGAGACTAACAAATGGAAGAGCAATTGCTGGAACTAAACCAAAAAATTGACACCCTGACCGAGCAGGTGGCTTTCCTGGCAGAAGAGGCCCGCATCCAAAGAGTGCGGCGGCAGGAGTTTGACGAGTTGAAGAATGACCTGACGCCGGTGATGCAGGAAATGTACCAGCTTTCGGTACGCGAGTTGGATGAGATTGACGGGTATGTGGAACTGGAAGATATGCTCCGTCTGATGAAACGGCTGATGCGCAATACGCGCAATCTGGAACAAATGCTGGATCAGATGGAAAGCCTGATGGAGTTGGGCCAGGACATCAGCCCGCTGACGCAGCAAGCCTTTCTGACGGTGATGGGGCGGCTGGAAGAGATGGAACGGAAAGGCTATTTTTCCTTTATGCAGGAAGGGTTAGCCATTATGGATCGGGTGGTGGAGGAGTATTCGGAAGAGGATGTGCGCCAGTTGGGCGATAACATTGTCCTGATTCTGAATACGGTGAAGGAAATGACGCAGCCGGAGATTATGACAATGTTGCAGGATACGGCCGTAGCCATCCGCGACGACGAATATGCCGATAAAGACGTATCTATGTTCTCTATTTTACGGCAGTTGAACGACCCCGAAGTCAAACGGGGCTTAGCCAAAACATTAAATGTATTAAAAACAGTAGCAGATTAAATATTTAAGTGCTGCGTATTGCTCTGGAAAATCTGGCGCAATACGCGGTACGTGCAAAATAAGGAGATAATCATGACAACAGTAAGAGATATTGCAGGGAATGAAATCGAGTTTGGCGATGATGGATACATGCTGAACCCGGATGATTGGAATCAGGATGTAGCCGCAGAACTGGCTAAGGAAATTGGTATTGATCCTTTAACAGACCGGCACTGGGATGTCATCAATTTTTGCCGGGAAGATTATGAAGAGCAAGGGGACGCCCCCACATTACGCCGCATCAGCAAGGTAGGCGGGGTTCCCACTAAGGAACTGTACAAGTTATTCCCCAAAGGTCCGGCCAAGAAAGTGGCGTATGTGTCCGGGTTGAAGAAACCATCGGGTTGTATTTAATGATTGGTAGCCCGATTTTGTAAATTGGCTGGCGATTTACAAAATCGCCCTACTATTTTAAGGAGACAGTCTCATGTTTGAGGAAACAGATCGGAAGTTATGCATTATTTGTTCAAAGGGTACGCTGGATATGGCTTATCCGGGGTTGGTGTTGGCCAATGCAGCCTTGATGGAAGGGATTGACGTGACAATGTTCTTCACCTTCTGGGGTCTGGATATGATCAACAAAAAGAAGATGAATGACCTGAAGTTCGTTCCTATTGGCAATCCCACGATGGGCATCCCTAATGCCGTAGGCGGCCTGCCGGGCATGACCAATATCGCCACCAAAATGATGAAGAAGGAAATTGCCCAATTGGATTTCCCGGAAGTGGGTGAATTTTTGGATGTTATCGTAGACAGTGGCGGAAAAATGTACGCCTGCAAGATGTCGGTGGACATGTTTGAAGATATGAACATGATGGAAGAAGAAGACCTTTACGATGGTATCGAAGCTGTCGTGGGGGCTACTGATTTCATGGAGATGAGCGAAGGCGCTCAAATTATCTTCATTTAGATTTGCGGGAAGGGTTTCTCCTGTTGGCAGGCGTTCAGACTCGTAAGTCTGAACGCCTGTTTTTTTATGCGTCTGCGGACAATCCGGCATGAAACGCATCAAATTGGCAGGTGTCTGGCGAGGCTGACAACATTTGATAAATGACGCCGGCCCATTCGCCGAAGGAAGCGATGGTCCGGCTGGCGGCTGATTTTTCCTGCATGGTCACGGCCGTATTAAAATGAGCCATAAGCTGCTGCCCTAATTCATTAAGTGTGAGAGTGATAACGGCCGTATCCGGTACAGCCCGGTAGTAAGCAGCCCGAATGATACTCAGGCGAATAACCGCTTCGCCCAATGCAACGCCCCTCATACTTTCCGCCAGGCGCCATTTTAATGTAGAACGCAGCGCATCTGCCTTTTGGCGCGGGGTGGCAGACGGCCGTTTGTTTGGCAGGGCAACGGCCGTTTCAGTTTTCGCCGCGGTGATAAGACCGGATTTGACGGCCTGTTCCGCCGCCTTGTTGATGTGGTACAGCCGGGCATTCGCCATTCTGTTCCACTGCTGCTCCAGCAAACCGGCCGCGCATAACGCATCCAGATCGCTCAACCGGGAAAGGCGCAGGCTGTCCCGCCCCTGCAAGTAGATGACATAATCTGTACCGCGAGTAGGCACGACGCCAAACGGATCAGGCAAACGGCCGTGACGTTTGTGGTCTACCAGTTCACACAGAAGATTCCGCTGACGGGGGACAAGCTGTACGTTTTTCATATTTATTTTACGCAGGAAATCAGGTCAAAGTTTCAACGAAGTATAAAAACGCCCCGGATTGGGGCGCGCTTTGGGGAGAACTGTAAGTGAGATACGGCCGTTACCCGGCAAACCTGTCAAAAAGAATAGCCAGCACCAGCATAAAGATCAGGGCCATCTCCAGGAAAACAACCACCCAGAGAGGGATTCTGGGCTTAATGTTCAGGGTGCCGGATTTGGTTTTGCGCGTCCCATTGTCCGTGGCAATCTCCAGTTCAAAAGGAATACGACGGGTGCGGCCAAACAGCGGTTTTTCCCGGTAATACAGCGTGACATCCTGGGTGGCGGTGTCGCCCGGTTCCAGTTTGACCTGTTGCTGTTTGCTGACAAATTGGATACGGCCGTCCTTGTCATGGCTGGTCAGAGAAAGAGTCGTCGTCGTATTGCCTTCATTGCGCGTCAGAACCCGGCAGGTGCCGCCATTGTCAATTTCACCCGGCCAGAGACCAATGGAAAAAGACTCGTAGGGTGAAACTGTCAACTGCCCGGCCAGAGCCGACATTTCATCCGGGAAGGTGATAGATTGTATGGTCAGCTTGAAAGGACGAGGCCCAGCCGGAATGCGGCGCGCCAGCAGTGTGCCCGGCTGCGGCAAATGGATAACCAGGGGAATCGAAGCCCGCGCCCCCGGAGCCAATGACAGCATATTTTGCGACAGGCTAAAAATGCTGCGATGCAGGCCGCTGACAACCAATTTGAAAGTATCAATAACAGACCCCTGATTAAACAGTTCGATTTGCAGCGTCGTTTCCTGGCCCGGTCCCAGAGTCATCAGAGAGGGATACAAGACAGCATTGAAACGGCCGTGGACACTTTGCCGCTGACTGGCCCCGGCCGGCACCTGGAACAACTGCGTCATCTGCTCATTCACCACTTGCGGATCGGCCTCTTCCAGCGGTTTTTCATGCTGCCAATGTAAATAATACGGCCCAATCTGCACCGTTTGATCCGCCGGCCACAATTCTGGCTCCTGCGGCTTCAACTTTTTACGATTCCAGTACGTGCCGCCGCTGCTGCCCAAATCGGTTAGCTGCCAGCCTTTCTTCGTCATTTCCAGAAAGGCGTGGTGGCGGGAGACATCCGGCGCCTGCAAGACGATGTCATTATTAGCAGCCCGGCCAATGCGAAAGCGAGGCCGGTCCATATTGATATAACGAGGCGGGCGCCCCTGATGGGAGATGACAATATATGTCTCAGCAAGTGTTGCCTGGAAAATCTGGGTGGGGCTTTCAGGGACGACTACGGCGCCATATTCAGCCGTTACTTTTTCGGCCGGAGACACAGAAACCGGCTCAGGGTCCAAGACGATGGGGGCATGATGCCTTTGGGCTGAACCGTCTGCACCAGAAGCCATGTCCCGCCCAGTGGCTGTGCCATTTTGCTCCGGGGAAATTTTTGTCAGGTCGTCTTCTTCTTCGCTCAAATCTTTGAGGATGGCCGTCACGTTTTTGGTGTCAGGCCGGACATGATAGGATGGCTTGATGTCTGGCGAGGTTTCGGCGACTATCTGACCTTCGGTATGAACCATTACAGGTGTGTTGAAGGCCGGATTGACCTCTGGCGATTGGGTAATCTGGCGCAGGGCCTGAGCCATTTCGGAGGCACGTTGATACCGGTTTGCCGGATTTTTGGCCAGGGCGGTATCTATTATTTGGGCGACAGGTGGTGGCAAACCGGGGCGCAAGGTGACGATTGGCAACGGCCGTTCCAGGGAATGGCGCATGATGGCTTCGGTAGATGATGTGACGTTAAAGGGGATGCGCCCGGACATCAATTGGTAGAGGATAACGCCTAAACTGTAAATGTCAGAACGGCCGTCCAGCGGGGCGCCGGTGCATTGTTCCGGGGAAAGGTAGGGCAACAACTTGGTAGGCGTAAATTGAGCGGCAGCAATCCCCTGCTCTGGAATGAGAGACATGCCAAAATCGCTCAGCAAAGCGCGGAAGGATGGCCCGCTGCCTGGCGGCGGATTGTTTGGCCGGACAACCAGCACATTGCTGGGTTTGAGGTTGCCGTGTACCAGACCTTCCTGATGAGCCACTTCCAGACCATCGGCTAATTGGGCGGCGATGTGCAGCGCCTGATCCATCTGCATGACCCGCCGGTTCTTTTTCAGGGCGCTTTGGATAGTGTCCAGGCTGCGTCCTTCAATAAATTCTGAGGCGAGATAGATACGGCCGTTACGCTTACCGAAATTGAGCAGAGGGACAATATTGGGATGGGTCAGACAAGAGGTAAGTTGGGCTGTCTGTAAAATAAACTGTTCAATTTCCGGCGATTCGGTGATATTGGCGTCAATCAGCTTCAAAGCGACCAGCCGGTTGGTATTCTTGGTGCGGGCGCGGAAAACCGTACCCAACTGGCTGCGGCCGATGACTGTTTCAATAATATATTGGTCAAACTGCTGTCCGATAAATTTTCCCATCTGCGCCCTAATTCTATGGCAATATCTTTCTGTTCAAGCTGAAGTATAAAGCCTGCTTATTCACTTTCCATGCAATTCCCGTGAAAAAGACAGGAGGTAGACGGTCGTTTCCACACCTGTAGCCGGAAATTGGGAAAAGCCCGACTATTCAGTATACTTTACCATATTTAGTCAAACTTTGATGCAGGAAAATCTCATGACTGTCTCGCCTCCCTTTGTTTCCTTATCTGCCTCCCGCCGTCGTCGTTTGATGTGGATTTTTATTGGTTTGGCGTTATTGATGACCTTTATTTCCACAGGTATCAACCAGCCTTTGCGCACGGCCGTTGCCCCGCAAGGCATCATCTCCTACGAATTCGCCGGCGACCTGGAAACAGCCCAAGCCATCATCCACTCCTGGGATGACCAGGCCAAACTCCGGGCTGCCGGTGGGTTGGGGATTGATTTTTTATATCCGCTGGTATACGGGATAGCCATATCTCTGGCTGTGGTCGTTGCTTCCGGCACGTTTAAGGGAAAGCGGGCGCAACTGGGCAATTGGCTGGCCTGGGGCGTCTGGCTGGCCGCCGCCCTCGATTACATCGAAAACATCGCCCTCTGGCAGCTTCTTCAAGGCTCTGCCAATACCTTGCTGCCCCAAATTGCCTACTGGTGCGCCGCCTTCAAATTTCTATTGCTGATCCTGGCGCTCCTCTACGCCCTCTGGGGTGGCATCCGGGCACTGCTCCACCGCAGGCAGCCCAATGCCTAAACAACAATTGACCGGGAAGTGGCGCATTCTTTGCCAGTCCAGCGATGAGAAATGAATACGTCCTTCCCTCATTTTGTTCAGGTTTCCATACCAGCGCAACTTGCCGCGCAACTCTCTCACGTTTTCACGCATCACTCCCTCCAATTTCAAACCCGGCCAGATGCTCCAGCGCTTTGACCAGGGCATGATTGCCTTCACCGCCCAATCCTTGCTGCTGCAATGTGCGATACAGGTTGTAGATGGTGCTGGTTCCCAGAACAGGCACACCCATTTCGTCGGCCGCGCCCAGCGCCAGACGCAAATCCTTTTGCTGCAAATCAATGGTAAAACCGGGCCGCCAATCCCGCTGAATGACCTGCGGGCCGCGGTTGGAGAGCATCCAACTGCCCGCCGCCCCGCCGGAAACTGCTTCCAGCGTCTTTTCCAAATCCAGGCCGCCGGCCTGGGCAAAGAGCAATGCCTCGCCCACGGCCCACATATTGATCACCACCAAAATCTGGTTGACCAGTTTGACCATCTGCCCCGCGCCGTGGCCGCCCACGTGGGTAATTGTCTGGCCCATCGCCTGGAAGACGGGCAGGGCGCGTTCAAACTGTGCCGCATCGCCGCCGACCATGATGCTGAGGGTGCCGTTGGCTGCGCCTTCACTGCCGCCGCTGACGGGAGCATCCAGCATGAGTACGCCGGCATGTTCCAAAACGGCCGCCAGCTTTTGCGTAGCCTGAGGACTGATGGTGCTGCAATCAATGATCAAATCCCCTTCTTTGGCGCCAAACATGATGCCGTTTTCGTGCAGCAGTACTTCTTCCACATCCGGCGTGTCACTGACGCAGATGATGGTGATGTCGGCGTGGGCGCTCACGTCGGCCGGACTGGTGGCCCCAATGGCCCCGGCCGCGATCAGCGGGTCCATTTTCCCCGGTGATCGGTTCCAGATGTGAACTTCAAAGCCGGCCTTGAGTAAGTTCCGCGTCATTCCCTGTCCCATAATGCCTAATCCAACGAACCCGATTATTTCTGTCATTTTTTTTCTCCATATGCTCTGGTTTTTGTGGCTTGCCTGTATGTATATGCCTATATTATGCGGCGCATAAGAGTCTTCGTCAATTTGTCGGGAGGCTGAGTATAATGGCGTCTTGCCTTCACTCAGGCATAGGTGAGGTTTGGGTGGGATACGGCCGTAAACCAAGCAGGAATATGATGCAGAAGAAACCAACACAAACCAAATCCGGAAAGATTGCCGGGTGGGCCGGTCGTATTCTGGCCATACTGCTCGGCTTGCTGGCCGGTTGGCTGCTTCTGGAACTGCTGATCCGTCTGGCTTTCCCCATACTGCCTTACCCTATGCAGGTGCTATTACGTTACACATACAAGACGCCTTTCTCCCAGGAGTTCATCTTACCAGAACAAATCTGGCAGGAAGACAGTGATTTTCAATTTATCAGCCGCAATCATGTGGACAATTCGGCGCAATTTCCTGACCCCCGCATTTCTTTCACTGTAACGACGAAAAATTGGGTAGATGACAATTCCCAGGTGGGTTTTCGGGCGCCGGATGCGGCTTGGGAACCACGCTGGCCGGTGGATGTACTGGCCGTGGGAGATTCGTTCACCTTTTGCTATACCGAGTTCCCGGACTGCTGGCTGGCGCGGCTGGAAGCGGATGAGGGGTTGAGTACCGTCAATCTGGGCCTGGTAGCGACGGGATCACAGAGTCATCTGCATGTGCTGCGCACGTTTGGCCTGCCATATGAACCG
>JAJRTP010000340.1 GCA_024278255.1 Chloroflexota bacterium
CCCAACGACCTGACGGAAGAAGAAATTTCCTGCTTTGTCCGCCTGGATATTGATCCCGACACCATCACCTGGCGGCGCGTGACGGATACAAATGACCGCTACCTGCGCGGCATCACCATCGGCCGCGGCCCCAAAGAAAAGTTTGAGCGGGAAACCGGCTATGACATCACCGTGGCCAGCGAAATTATGGCAATTTTGGCTCTGACCACCGATCTGGCCGACATGCGCGACCGGCTGGGCAGCATGGTCATCGGTATGAGCAAGCAAGGCGAACCGATTACGGCCGATGATTTAGGCGTAGGCGGCGCATTGACGGTCTTGATGAAAGACGCCATCATGCCCAACCTGATGCAAACGCTGGAAGGTACACCCGCCTTCGTCCACGCCGGGCCATTTGCCAACATCGCCCACGGCAACTCCTCCATCGTGGCCGATCAAATCGCCCTGAAACTGGTAGGGCCGGACGGTTACGTCCTGACCGAGGCCGGTTTTGGCGCAGATATTGGCATGGAGAAATTCTTTGACATCAAATGCCGTTACAGTGGCTTGGTGCCCAATGCAGTCGTTTTGGTGGCTACCATTCGCGCTCTGAAGATGCACGGCGGCGGCCCCAAAGTGACGGCCGGCGCGCCTTTGGCCCCGGAATACACGGAAGAAAATCTGGAACTGCTGGAAGCGGGCTGCATTAACATGGTAGCCCACATCGAAAACGCGCTGAAATTTGGCGTCCCGGTCGTGGTGGCCATCAACCGCTTCAAGGATGACACCCCGGCCGAAGTGGAACTGGTGCGCCGCATCGCCCTGGAAGCCGGCGCGCAAGATGCCGTGATGACCAATCATTGGACGGAAGGCGGGGCCGGTTCGGTAGACTTGGGCCGGGCCATTATGGCTGCCTGCGAAAAACCGTCTGATTTCCACTTCCTCTATCCGGTAGACCTGAGCATCAAGGAAAAAATCGAGATTATCGCCAAAGAGATGTATGGCGCGGACGGGGTGGAATTTTCAGATAAGGCGGAGGCGCAGATTGAGGCGTACACGCGCAACGGCTTTGACAATTTGCCCATGTGTATGGCCAAAACACACTTGAGCCTGAGCCACGATCCCACGTTGAAGGGACGGCCGTCCGGCTTTATTGTGCCGGTGCGTGAGATTCGGGCCAGCGTAGGGGCCGGGTTCCTCTACCCGCTCCTGGGCACGATGAGTACCATGCCCGGCCTGCCCACCCGCCCGGTTTACTATGACGTAGATTTGGATTTGGAGACAGGGAAGGTTGTGGGGTTGTTCTAAAAAGTAATTGGTAATTGAGTAACTGGGTAACTGCCCGGTTACTCAATTACTTCCTTCACCAAATTGTAGCCGCGGTATCCCTACCGCGTAAGCGTATTCGCGGTAAAAAACCGCGGCTACAGTCAAACACCACTCAATTTCAGCAAATCGTAAAAATGAGCCAGTGAGCCGTAGCCGCAGGGGATAGTGGCGTCCGGGGGCTGGGCGTTATCGGGAGTGATCCAGTAGGTGTGCATCCCCACGGCATGGGCTGGCAGGATGTCTCGTTTCCAGTCGTCGCCGACCATAACGGCCATATCCGCCTCAACGCCAACCGCCGCCAAAATCTCCCGATAATAGGCCAGATTGGGCTTGCTGGCGTGCATGTTGTCCATCGTCGTCACCAAGGCAAACGGGTATTCTTCGGCAGGCACGCCGGCCCAGCGCAGCCGCTCCTCAATAGCAAACGCGGGAAACAGGGGGTTGGTGGCAATCACCACTTTCAACCCGGCATCCAGACAAGCCTGCACCACCGTAGGAGCGATGGGAACGGGGCGGGTGAAGCTTTGCATTTTGGGGAACTCCTGGCGGTAGAACTGGTCGAAAAAGGCTTCGGTTTCAACGGGATCGAGGTTATTACGCGCAGAGAAACATTGCCAGAAGACATCGTGGTTGGTTACGGCCGTGTCCGTATTCTGAATCGTCATCTTCGTACAATATTGCAATTCTGCCAGCAGCTCTTCCGGTGGCATCAACTCCGCCGCATACTGCCCAATCGTTACAAAATAGCGCCGTAAAAACGCATCCGTAGATGTTTTCAGCAGCGTGTCATCCAGGTCAAACAAAACGGCTTTTAGCATGGGAGGTGGCAGGCGGCAAGCAGCAGGTTACAAATTTACTTGCAACCTGCCACTTGCCACCTTTTCAATCAATATCGCCAAACAATTCTTGTAATCCAGGCTTCTCTTTGGCACATTCGGGGCAGCCGACATGGGGTTGGGGCACATCAATCAAGTGTTTGCTGCAAAACGCCTTCACCTCTACCCGCCGGTTCATCCCCATAAATCCTTCTTTAATGGTCGCTTCCAGTACCAAATCCGGGCTGCTGTTGGCCTGTAAAATTTCCGGCACGGGACATTTGGCGCAATCTTTCGGCTGCCACGCTTTGGAATTCCGGTTCTGCTCCACCAGGCGGCACTCCTGCTCTGAATGGCCCCGATGGAAATTCTGGTAATAAAAACGACATTCTTTTCCGGCAGGTGTGATCATAGATATGAAAAGACCTGACAGGTTTCGTAAAACCTGTCAGGTCTTGTAAATTGGTACGCCCTGAGGGACTCGAACCCCCGACCTTGCGGTTCGTAGCCGCACGCTCTGATCCAACTGAGCTAAGGGCGCTTGCAAGTGACCTGACATATGATGAGAGCGGGGAGGATGGGATTCGAACCCATGAACGGCTTTAAGACCGTTAACCGCTTAGCAGGCGGCCCCAATCGTCCACTCTGGCACCTCCCCATATTCATCCTGGAAGGCCATTTGTTAACTATTTTAACAACAAATCAGATGTCGGGCATCCTTTTGTTGGAGGCGGAGGGAGAGGGATTCGAACCCCCGGTGAGCTTGCGCCCACTACGGTTTTCAAGACCGTCGCAATCGTCCACTCTGCCATCCCTCCACAAAACCGGAGGGTTTCCGTCCGGCGAAAAAGTATAGCACGGCCGTTTACCCATGTCAAAATACAATTTGTAAACTGTCATATTCTAACGGTATAATAGCCTCATTAACCATTCAACAATATCCACTTGAACAATACCTTCGCCAAATTACGAAGGATTAGGGTCAGGAAGAGGACAATGAATCCTCCCTAACCGTGAAACCCGTTCAAAAATGCGAGCCATTAAAATTGGCTCTGGCTTTTTCGGTAACCATTTTA
>JAJRTP010000026.1 GCA_024278255.1 Chloroflexota bacterium
AATCAAAAGCGCCGGGCATGATGACAAAGGCGTGCGGCTGGATGCCCGGCAAGGGGCTGAAGATTTGCTGGTGCGCCTGCGCCAGACGCCAGTGCTGCTGGATATGTCCGTCAATCCCCTGCTGCTGACCATGATTGCTACGGTACACCGCTATCGCAGCAGCCTGCCGGGGCGGCGCGTGGAATTGTACGAGGAAATCTGTGAAGTTTTTCTGGGGAAACGGCATGAAGCGCGGGGTATTTTGTACGATTTGACCCCGGCGCAAAAGAAGCGGGTTTTGCAGCCGCTGGCTTACGCCATGATGCACAAAAAGCAGCGGGAAATCTCCATCGAAGAAGCCATGAGCATCATTGACGAGCCGTTGAGCCGGGTCAGCCCGCACACGCCGCGCAATGAATTTTTACGCATGATTGAGAATACGTCCGGTTTGCTGGTGGAAAGGGAGGTGGGGATGTTGGGCTTTGCTCACCTGACGTTCCAGGAATATTTGACGGCCGTACACGTCCTGGATCAGCGTCAGGAGCATGAACTGGTGCGCCACATAGATGACAGTTGGTGGCACGAAGCTATCCGTCTGTATGCCGCCCAGGCGGATGCTACCCAGGTGATTCGGGCGTGTGTGATGCGTAAACGGCCGTCTATTCAGGCGCTGACGTTGGCCGTGGAATGTCTGGAAGAGGCGCGGGAAGTAGGGGCGGAAATCCGCCACATGGCCGAACGATTACAGCAAAGCGTGGCCCACGAAAACCCGGAAGTGCGCAAAATGGGCGCAGAAGTAATGCTGCAACTACGCCTGCGCCGCATGGTGCGTCTGGGGGAAAACCGGCTGGCCGATACGTCGCTGGTAACGCAGGCGGAGTACCAGCTTTTCCTGGATGAACTGCGCCAGTCCGGCGAATACCATCAGCCGGATCATTGGTTGGAATTTGCTTACCCGCAGGATCAGGGGCGCGAACCGATTGCCGGGATACGGCCGTCTGACGCTTTGCGTTTTTGCGATTGGCTGACTGGCCGGGAAAAGGGGGAGTGGCAGTTCCGGCTGCCTACGACCGAGGAACGGCAGGCGCCAGGCCGGGAACAGAAGGGCACAAAAAGGGAAAAGGGCAGGAACGGCAGCCCGGAAACGCACGTTGGCTTTTGGTTCCATGCCCAAAATAAAGTTGACTTTGATCCGCCCCCGGCTTTGCAGGAGGATGCCGCCTGGGTGAGTGAGTTGTTGACCATATTGGATAACCGTCTGGCTAACGACAGAATGTTAGACTCGGAATTTGGTGAGGATGACGAGGTTTTCCGGCGTATACGTCGTTTGGTGCAGGGCCGCGCCCGAAACCGGAGCTTTGCCTTGATGGACCTGGATAGACCTTTGCGCCTGCCCCCAGAGAATGCCGCGGAAATCGGCCATTTGTTTGCCCAGATGGGCAATCGGGCGGCTCCGTCTCAGGCGATTGCTTTGCAGCAGGCGTTAATACAGGCGGGCCGGCAGGTGCAAAAATTGCCCGCCGCCCGTGTGGATAATCTGGATTTAGACAATATCATTGTCCAGGGGCAGTTGTTGGGTCGGGTAATCGCCGAAACGCCGTATGCCAATATCCCGGCTACGGCCGTAGAGAACATCCTGCGGGACCTGGTGCGTGCCCGTGACCTGACCCGCCATCAAGGGGGCGCTTACCGCACAGATTTGGTCATCCAGCGCGAACTGCTGCGCAATTTAGGCCGTGCCCTGTCCCAGGCGCAGAAGATTGCCGAGCGGTTGGTGAAAATGAACAATGACGCCCGCATTCGTCTGCGCGCTCTCACTCTCAAGCAGATTATCAGCCTGATCCACCAATTGAATGATCTGCCTACCAGCGGCGGCACGCAAATTCGGCAGCGCAGCCTGCACACGTTGACAACCTATGTGGATTTGTACATAGACGCCGCCATTCTGGAAGCGCGTATCCAAAACCAGGCCCCGCCGCTGGAGGGGATTAAGTTGGTGAAGGAATGGCGGGCATTGAGTGATACGTGATACGTAGTTTCATGATCACGCATCACGCCCTCACGCATCACGTATAAATGTCAGTTATTCGCCACGTGTTTGTGGCAGTTTTATCATCTTCTGGCCAGGGCTGGCCTCTACAATGGGGTTAGCGTTGGTCTGATCTTCGTATTGAGTTGTACGTCTGGCCGACGCTTGTATAAGCACAAGCCGTATCAATTGCCCCCCGGATAACAGCAATTGGTACAAACCTGAGTTCAGTATAAACCACACGTTTGATCACAAATTACACGAATTTCCATTGGTAAAAAAATCTGTGTAATCGGCGTAATCTGTGGTTTATCCGCCAGGTTTTGGGATAACGGACAGACGAATATGAACATTATTGAGCTTTCCATGAAGTTGGGTTCAGCTTACCGCACGCAGCAGCCGGTTATTTTCCGGCAGGCCAACCTGAAGCAGATTTTGCAGGTGACGCAGGCCGGGCAGTGCGGCTATGTGTTGGGGCCGCGCCACAGCGAAAAGAGCGATTTGCTGCGGGCGGCGGCGATTACTATTCAGGAAGCGGGCACACACCATGCCAGTTATTTTAGCTTGCGGGATGCGGCTTTAGCCAGTGAGCAGAATTTCTTTGCCACGCTGGCTTCGGATTTGCTGCCGGTTAGTGAGGCGGACTTTTTTGCCGGGTTGTATCTGGGTCTCAGCCGCGATTTGGGGAATACGGCCGTCCCCGCCAGCCATCCCCAAACGGCCGTAGAATTTGAGGAGGCTTTGCTGGCCCTGATCAGCCGAAGCGACCGGCGCCTGGCTCTATTTATTGATGATTTGGAAGTAGCCCCGCCTAATCTGGTAGCCGCTTTGCTGGATGTGCTGGAACGGGTGTATACGGCCGTATCTCCCAACGGCAAAACGCACTTTCAGGCCATCGTCTGCGGTGCGCTCACTTTTGACCAGATCGCCCCGCAAACAGTCAGCCGCTTCCAGCAGATTGCCCGGCTGGTCTGGGTGGACGATTTGGACTCCCAGGAACGGATCGCTCTGGTGCAGGCTGCCTGCCAGCGCGCCGGCGTCACCCCGACCAAAGATGGCGTCCGCACCCTGTTGCAACAAACAGGGGGCGACCAATTCCTCATCCAACAAGTCCTCAAAATTAGTTTTGACTTGATGCAGCGTATGGGCAAAGATCGTCTGACGTCGGCCCGTGTAGCCGAAGCTGCCGAACGATTTTTGACCATGACGCCCGACCCGCAATTGAAAGAGATGCTGCGCCAGGTGGAAAGTGACCCGGCTCTGCTGCTTTCCGCTTTACGCATTATGGAAGAAGATCGGGTTGCCATCTCTAACCTGCCTTTTGTCAATAAGGCTGCGCCCAATTTACTGGACTTGTGCGGCATTTTCCGGCGGGATGGGGCGGTATACCGTTTCAAAAGCGCCTTGTGGCAGCGGCTGCTGCGCCAAAATCTGGATGATGCCCGCATTGGCGGTTTGTATGCGATTGCCGGTTACTGGCATGGCGCTTTTTATCATTTGGGGCGGGCCTTACATCAGGGGCAAACGGCCGTGCGTTCCGAACTGTTTACCGCCACCATCAACGCCATGCACACCCGCCAGAGTGCGGCCGGCGCATTTGATTATCTGGGTGAAGGACTGGAAGCGCTCTACCCGGAGAGCGATTTGCATTTGTATGAGTTGAGGAACGACCAGCTTGTTTGCGTCTATCCGGGGCAGGCGGAGAAACGGCTGCGGCTGACAGACCGCCATCAACCAGAAGTACAAGCGCTGTATGGTTCGGATTACACCATTGCTATGGTGGATCAAGACCTGCGCTTACTCATTCCTCTGCGGGCGGAGGAAGATGAAGCCAATATCGTGGGCCTGGTTTCTTTGGGGCAGTTGGTTTCGCAGGTTTCACCTTACCAGCGGCGGGAAGAAGTGCTGCAATTGATTGGCTTTTTAGACCAGGCTGCCCGCGTCATTCAGGAGCGGGGTCAGTATGCTGCTTTGCTGCGGACGGCGGAGAGACGGGCCAGCCGTATGGAAAAAATGCTGCAAATGCAGGAAGCCATCAACAACCAGGTGACGACGTCGGTTAAGGGGCTGCTGAATGAGATTGCTTATTCGGCCAGGGAGTTGTTTGGTGCGGACAGCGCGATTATTTACCCGCTGCGGCCAGATGCGCTGCCGGAATTGGTGTATGAGGTGGATTTAATTGCGGCCAGCGGGCTGCGTTACAAGATTGATACGGCGTCGCGGCCCCGGTCGCCGCGCGGCGTGGCGGCGCAGGTGGTGCGGCTGGGCTACCAAATCGTGCCGGATGTGGAGAAGAGTGTTTCGGATTACGGCCGTGCCTTATCCTTGAAGGCGGTGATTGTGCGCGAAAAAATTCGTTCCTTCATCGGCATCCGCCTGGGTACGGAACTGGAACCATTGGGCATCCTCTACCTGAACTGGCAGACACACCACACCCTTACCCCGGATGAATTAACATTGCTGGAAATCTTTTTGAAGTATGCGGCCGTGGCTTTGCCCAGCGCCCGTCGTTACCAGCAGTTACAGGATGATTTGCTCCTGAGCAGACTGGAATTGAAAGGGTTGGATCAGACATTTTACGGCAATGTACACCTGCGTACAGAAAAGGAAATAGACAAGGCGATTAAGCTGACATTACAAACCGTCCGCGAATATACAGATGTGCCGTACCAATACCTAATCCGAAATGAACCGTTTAGCGCCTGGCGCCGCTATGGCTTGACAGATACAGGTGGATTGTATGCTGAAGCTCAGATTGATATTACAGGCGGTATCATTGAGGAAGCATTCAAGTTGTCCCGGCCTGTGACTTTGCATCGTGTGGGGAAAAGAAGCACGGGCCGTCTGCCCCAGCGTTATAATGAAGATGCCCGCAGCGCTTTGGCTGTGCCGGTGCGGGTGACTGGTCATTGTTTTGCCGTTCTCTACCTGGAAAGCCGGGACCCGGCTGGCTTTACGGAAGATCAGCAGCATCATCTGGAGCGCATTGCCACACATCTGGCATTGACGCTGGAACAGTCGGAACGGGCGCGGGCGCTGGATGAACTGCTGGCCGTTTCCCAACAGTTAACGCAGGAAGTTGACCTGGAAAATGCCCTGTTGAATTTGATTAAACAGGCGATGGGGGCGCTGGCTACGGTGGATGCCATCACTTTTTATTACGAGGACCGGCGCAGCGGCCGTTTGATGTTTGGCAATGTGTCTGGCGGGCAAGAGCAGGCCAGTATTGGCGAATATTTTGACGAAGCGCCGGCCATTGTTAATCAGGTATGGAAAGCGAATTTGGAGGTTGTGGCTCAAAATCTGGATGAGATGCCGGAGTTGAAACAGGTATTTTTCTCGGTGCGTGATTTGAAATCGGCCGTAGCTTTTCCCCTGCGGGTGGGGGAAGAACGGGTGGGCTGCATGTTTTTTGGGTATAACTTCCATCACCGCTTTGGCAAGGCGGAGTTGAATATTTTGCACTTGTTTGCCCAACTGGCCTCCCTGGCTATTTTGCGGGCCTCGCTGCATGATGAAGCGGAACAGCGGCGGCAGCATTTAGAGGTTGTGGGACGGATTACGCCGGTCATCAGCGGTAGCCTGGGGCAGGATGATATATTCCCGGTGGTGATGGAGAATATTGTGGAGGCGTTCCCGGCGGCAGACAATGCCTGTGTGGTGCAGCGCAATGAAACGACTGACCGGCTGCGCACGTTTGTCAATGCGGATTTTTACCCGGTGGAAGAATTACGGCAAAAGGGCGAAACGTTTCTGGAAAGTACGCCGCGGCGGGGTATTGCTAACCGGGCTATTCGCCTGGGGCAATCCATCAATGTGCCAGATGTGCGGCTGGACCCGGATTATATTCCGGCCATCCCTGTTACCCGCTCGGAATTGACCGTGCCTATTTTTGTAGACGGGAAAAGCGAATACGCTCTGGTGCTGGAAAGTAATCAACTGAATGCGTTTACGGCTGATGACCAACGATTGCTGGAAATGCTGGCGGAACACGTGAGCATTGCTTTGCAAAATCAGGAACAATATAAATTGGCCCGCCGCCGGGAAGTAAGTGAACATACGGCCGTACTCGCCGCCGGTCTTGTCCACGACATCAAAAGCGCCGTAGCCAACATCCCCGATCTGGTAGACGAACTGGAAGAAAAAATTGCTGCACAGACCGATTACGCCAACCCCATGAGCGACTTGCGGCGTAATGCCGAAGTGACGGGGCGGTTAAGCGGCCGTCTTAAAGATTTTGTCATCACCGAAAATTACGACCCGCAGTGGATTGATTTACGTAAACTGATCCGCAGCGTCCTGGAAAACGCGCTGCGGCTGGAGCCGCCGCACGTCAGCACCTCGGCTTCTATCTGTGACCCCCTGCCGAAAATATGGGCCGATGATTTGACATTGGAACTGCTCTTGCGCAATCTGCTGGAAAACGCCTACGCCGCCATCCCGGAAAGGCGGGAAGGCGTGGTGCAGATTGAAGTGGAGATGACCGAAAGTGACATTTTGAT
>JAJRTP010000341.1 GCA_024278255.1 Chloroflexota bacterium
CGCAGGCAGCCTGGCAGAAACGGCTCATCACCCTGGGCCAGCCCGTGCAAGTCACCCATACCGGCACAAATCAGGCCATTTCCGGCGTGGCTGAGGGCACCGATGCCTTCGGTCATTTGCTGGTTCGGGACGGGGCGGGACGGCTGCATACCATTGCTGCCGGGGATGTAACATTACGTCAACCAAAACGGCAAAATTTTTGACTTTTTCAGGGAAAGCGTGTAGCCTATTTACTAACGCAGGAGGCATATTATGTCTGATTTTAATTTAGATGATGATATTTTTGGTACGGAAGATAACCTCGATTTTACGCAGGAAGATATTGTCTTTGAGGATGATCTGACCACTGTTTCTACAACGGATGATTCCACCTTTGATGACTCTTTTGATCAATTACGTGACAAGACGGTCAGAGGCGAGACAGTGGATAATAATCTGGCTGCCGACGAAGATATGGTGGCTGAGGAAAATACTTCTTCGAGCGGTGGTTTTTCATTGGACCAATTCAGCCCGGGGCAAAGGTTGGTTTTAGCTATTCTGGTTATCCTCGACATCATAGTTATTGGTTTTGGCCTTCTGGTTGTATTAAAAATTATCTGACATAAGATACAGGGGGCAATTTCTTTGTCCTTTGTTTAATTTCCCCATGCGGGGTACGTTTATTTTTACCGCAAAGGGCGCAAAGATCGCAAAGAAAAGAAAAACTTTGTGATCTTTGCGCCCTTTGTGGTTTGTTTTTAATTTGTTTGGAGACAAAAATGGAGACTGATATTCGGGACATTTATGCTGATATTGACCGTATCCTCATTAGTGAAGAGGAACTACAAACCCGCGTCCGAGAGCTGGCGGCCCAAATTGAAGCGGATTATGCGGATGAAGAGGATTTGTTGTTGATTTGCGTCTTGAAAGGGGGGTTTATCGTTCTTTCTGATTTGAGCCGCGCCTTGAAACGGCCGCATGCTCTGGACTTTATGGGCGTATCCAGTTACGGGGCCAGCACAGTCAGCAGCGGCGCGGTGCAGATTCTTTTGGATTTGCGGGAGCCGATTGAGGATCGAAACGTGCTGATTGTGGAAGATATTATTGACAGCGGTCACACGCTCAACTATTTGCGGCACAATTTGCTGGCGCGGAATCCGGCTTCTTTACGCATTTGTACGCTGCTCAACAAACCCTCCCGCCGGGAAGCGGATGTGGAGGTGGATTACGTCGGCTTTGACATCCCGGATGAGTTTGTGGTGGGGTACGGCCTGGATTTTGGTGAGATTTACCGGAATTTCCCGTTCATTGCGGTGTTGAAACCGGAAGTTTTTGCCCATTTGAATTTGTAGTATTTTACCACGGATGAACGCGGATAAAATGGATAGACACGGATGATTCTTATGGTGGGATTGGCAGGATGATGGAGCTTTCTGCATATGTGGGCCGCTGGGTGGCGTTGGCGGGAGATGAGGTGGCCGGTGTGGGGTTTACCGGCGAGGAAGCTTTGCATATGGCCCGGCAAAACCGCTACAAAGCGCGGTTGACGGTGCAGTTTGTGGATGATCCGAACGGTGAACGCCTGGCCTTGTCGCCGCTGTTGGAACGGTTACGGCCGTTGCTGGCGCAGTCCAGCCAACCCGTCTACCTGGTGGGCGGCGCGGTGCGGGATGCGCTGCTGGGGCGGTACACCAATGACCTGGACTTCGTCCTGCCGCAGGGAGCTATCAAACTGGCTTTTCAGATTGGGGATGCGTTGGGTGAACCGGCTTATGTGCTGGATCGGGAGCGGGATACGGGGCGGGTGGTGCTGCCCGGCCAGGAGACGTACCTGGATTTTGCCCGTTTTCGCGGCCCGGATTTACTGACTGACTTGCGGGAGCGGGATTTTAGCATCAATGCGCTGGCCCTGCCGGCGACGGCCGTAACTCGCACTGCCATTATTGACCCCTTGGGCGGCCAACAGGATTTGCAGGACGGCCGTATCCGTCTGGTCAATGATCACGCCTTGCAGGACGATCCGGTGCGGGCGCTGCGGGCAGTGCGGCTGGCAGCCACACTGCGTTTTGCGCTGGCAGCGGAGACGGAAACGGCCGTACAGCAGGCGGTAGGTCTTCTTTCCACCGTTTCCGTCGAGCGTATTCGGGACGAACTGGTTAAGATGATGGCTACGGCCGTGCCCGATCAGGCCGTCCGGCAAATGGAAACGCTGCGGCTGCTGCCTGTTGTCCTGCCGGAGATTGCTGCTTTGGCTGACGTGGCTCAATCGCCGCCGCACCATGAACCGGTGTTGGCTCATACAATTTCGGTGCTGCACTGGCTGGTGTTGGTGGAGGAGTGTTTGGCAGAGGCACGGCCGTCTGTACCGGAACTGGCGTCGCTGCAAACAATGTTGGCGCCTTTTGCAGAATCGCTGCGGGTGCATTTGGCGCAGGTGGTGGATGGGGGGCTGGACGGCCGTACCTTGCTGCGGCTGGGGGCGTTGTTCCATGACGTGGGCAAAAAGGCAACGCAGACGGTGGAGGATGACGGCCGTATTCGCTTTCTGGGGCATGATCAGGTGGGGGCGGAGATAACTATTTCCCGATTGCGCCGGCTGCGTCTGAGCAGCCAGGCGAGCAAGTTCGTGGGGCGGATTGTCTACGGCCATATGCGGCCTATGCTGCTGGCGAATACCGGACGGCCTGTTTCCCGCCGGGCTGTGTTTCGCTTTTACCGGGATACGGGCGCGGCGGGGCTGGACATTTGCCTGCTCTCGCTGGCGGATCATCTGGCCATGTATGACGGCGTAGGGGATGAGGCGGCATGGGAACGGTTGGTGGGGGTTACGGCCGTGCTGCTGCAAAATTATTTTGAAGAACATGATAAGACTGTAGCGCCGGTGGCTTTGGTAGACGGCCGTATTCTCATCAAAGAACTCAACCTCCGGCCCGGCCCTGAAGTCGGCCGCTTGCTCCGGCTTATTCAAGAAGCTCAAGCGTCCGGTGACATCTCCACAATAGCTGAAGCGGTAGCTTTCGCTCGCCAATCTCAAGAAAAGTAAGCCAAACCCCATGCCGCACTGCGTAAAATCTTGTATACTAAAGGTGCGCCCACAAATTGATTTCACATTGCTGGATGCGCTGTAGGTGGTTCTGGCCTCCCTTAAGACAGGCAGGCAATGGTGACCGCCGAAATATATCCAACCGTCTAAACCCCTCATGCGGGGATTTACAAATATAGGAGGTAATAATGGCCCAGAATACATTGACCATTACTGATAATCGCACAGGTGAAACGTATGAAGTCCCTGTGGAGTATGACACCATTCGCGCCATGGATTTGCGCCAGATCAAAGTCCAGCAAGATGACTTTGGCATGATGAGCTACGATCCGGCGTTCAAAAACACCGTATCTACGAAAAGCACTATCACTTACATTGATGGCGCTAAAGGTATTTTACGCTATCGAGGGTATCCCATTGAGCAGTTGGCTGAACAATCCAATTATCTGGAAGTGGCCTACCTCATTCTCAATGGCGAGCTGCCCACCGAACAGCAGTATGCCGACTGGGAATACGAAATTTTGCATCATACCTTTGTCCATGAAAGCACAAAACAGTTGATGCAGGCTTTCCGGCACGATGCCCATCCGATGGGGATGTTTATCTCCACGATAGCGGCTATGTCTACGTTTTACCCGGAATCCCGTGACGTTTTAGACCCGGCTACGCGTCTGAAGCAAATCATTCGACTGGTGGCTAAAGTGCCTACGGTAGCGGCATTCTCTTACCGGCACAGCCGCGGGCTGCCTTACGTTTACCCGGACAATGATCTCAGCTATACGGGGAACTTCCTCAACATGCTGGACAACATGCGGCAGGGGAAATATGAGCCAGACCCGGTGCTGGAACGGGCGTTGGACGTGTATCGGGACGTTGGGTTCCCAGCGCCAGTGGTATGGCTGATGGGCAGCGATGTGCTTCGCTGGTGTTCGAAACAGGGCGATCCGCCCGGTTCGGCTTTTGCCTCGTGCTATCGCCAGATCATCGAAGCCATCCTAGCCGAATCCAAGCGCCGCGCCTGGCCCGA